>DAOVTR010000221.1 GCA_030633015.1 Bdellovibrionales bacterium | reverse complement strand
CTCCAGCTCTATTTCGTTGCTAATAAAATCATTGTCATTGTCATTGTCATTGTCATTGTCAGAGGTCGAATCTGTTTCACTGCTCTCTTGCGAAAACTCTTCAATATTATTTTCTTCAATATTGTCATCTTCTCTTGTGACATCGATAGTCTCTTCGTCAATAGTTATTGGATCTAAAATTTCTTCAGGTTCACTTTGTATATTTTCTTCGATGTTAACTTGGAGTAGAAATGGTTCTACAAGTATAAAATCATTATCCTTTAAAGTTATTTTGTTTGTGAGTATCTTTTCATTAACAATAATGTCAGTATATTTCGCATTTGATATTATACTCCAAGAATTATTTGCATAAATTATTTTAGCATGCTCCCTTGAAATTTGAACGTCGTCTAAAATAATATGGCAATCAAGTGCCCTTCCTACAAAAAATGTAAGTTCAGTTTCAAGGCTATCAGATATTTCTTTTTTAAGATCTATCTGAGAGACAAGAATATTTTCTTTAAAAACATTTAATTTCACCAGTTTCTAACCTTAGTTTTTGTTCAATATATCCAATGTTTTCCTCCGCATCCTTATATCTTTGATCTTTTTGATATTTTTCAAGTAGCCTAATTACCGAACAATAAGAAACAATTGCACCTTTATATTTAAGTGCCTTTACCTCTCTTTTTCCTCTTATAAAGCTGTCTTCAATATCTTTATCCAGTGCTTTTTGTGCCATGTCGAGATATCTGAGAGCTTCATCATTTTTTGGTGCAAGAACTAATGCCAAATTAAACTCTGCAATGGCACGAAAATAGTTGTACTCTCTTAATTCTCGTTGTCCTCTTTGAAGGATTATATTTAGTTTTGATCTTATCTCTTTTGATTCTTTTGCCTGTTTTGCTTTAATCATTTGGGATATGTCATCTGAAATATCAAGGACAGATCTTGATTGTCTTTTTGTTGTTGCTGTAGTTGTTACTTTTTGAGATTCATTAGGAATAATTATTAAAATAAATAAAAATACAACCAAAAAAATTAATATCTTTTTTATGTTATTGGGTTTGTTTTTTGTTTTAATACTTTTATTATCAATTGGATCAGCTTCATCGAAGAGATCTTGATCTTTTTTTACAAGACGTATGTTTTTGTATCTATTGAACTTAAAGACTGTTTTTCCAATAATAATTTTATCGTTATCATTTAATGAGTGTTGAGTAACTTTTAAATCATTTACCATAATGCCATTTTGTGATTTTAGATCAGTTAACATATAGGTGTTGTTAATTAAAACAAGTTCAGCATGCTCTCTTGAAGCTTTTGTATCATAAATTGGAATATCTGCATCATTACCACGTCCGAGAATAATTCGATTACTTACCAGATAAAAAGAAGTTCCTTTTTGATGTCCTGTCATGCAAAGAATTCTAAAATGTATCCCTTCATCCTTGATGGGTTTGATGTCATTTATAATAGTTACGTTGTTAGATACCATATTAATCTTTAATAAAAGTTAAATAAAATGCTTTTGCAAAATTATCTTTTCCTATTAGTGCCGTTGCAAAAATATTAAAATCTACTCCTGATAGTTCGTAATTTCCTTCTTGGGAAGTTCCTCCATTATTGGCGGACATATCGCATATTTCAATTAAAGTAGCTGCAAATCCTTTTTCTTTGGCAACATCTAGAAGGTTTTCACCTTGTGATGATGATTCTCTAATGCCGGTAATATCCTCGGCTGGAACATTTAAGAAAGTTACAAGTTTCTCAGAATTTAAAACCATTACGGGTACTCCCGCCCCTTGCATCATCTCTCTTAGAATATTAAGATATGGTCCTTCATCTTCAATTTCTCCAAATTCATCTTCTGATCCTTGGCCTTGCAGTTCTCTAATACGTTGTATGGTAGAGTTTAGAGTCGTTTTTAGAGGATCAAGACCGCTCATTAGGTATTCACAATCTATTTCTTTTCTTTTTCCTCTTAATGCTTCTTCAAGTTGGTACTTCAACTCTTCAATCGGCCGCCCTGTTAGATAAAAAATCATTCCATAGAATATTATAGCAACGATAGCAGAGGTGACTAATGATTCAAGATAAGCACTTGAGTTTTTTGATGCTTCAATAACCAGAGATTTTGGTTTAAATCTAATGGCAATTATTCCAACGGTTTCAACGCTACCAGTTTTTGTTATTAGGGCCTCAATTCGCCTTGCAATTCCAATTTCTCCATCTCCAAGTTGAATTGCCAAATCTTTTGTTTGCGAGTTTCTATTTAATAATACCTCTTTGGCCCTTACTGAAAAAGGATCTGAAACATTTTCGTTTAGCTTTGAAATAGGTCTAATTATGCGGCCTTTAAGGGTAAAAAGTTCATAAGAACTAATATCTTCATCATTTAAAAATTCAGTATTTATTTTATCAATATTTTTTTGCTCTAACGCAACAGAATTTAGCCTTGCAATTTGTTCAGCGTATGCCTTTCCTCTCAGTTTTATCTCTTCTGTTAAAATTTCTTTACTCTGCTTCATTATTGGGAAGATAGTAAATGTTATTACAATAATAACAAAAGCAGTGAGAAGAAGGGCAATGAGAAGGTTCCATTCATATTCGGTATTAATGCCGTAAAAAACTTTCATTATTTTGTTTTTAAAAAACCAAATTGGTTTTGCTAAAGCAGAGGATGGCATGGGAGTATTTTCAAAAAGTTGTTGATTGTCCTCATCTTCTGATAGTGATTTTTTCTTAATTATAATTTTTTTTTCTTCTACGAAAACAATTTGAATAATGGTATCAGGTAAAGTGATTTGATCCCCATTTTTTATAGTTGCTTTTTTAATTAATTTTTTATTTAAAAATGTACCATTAGAGCTACCTAGATCTTCAAGGTAAGCACTATCTCCTGCAACAGTAATTGCTAAATGTTTTCCTGAAATCCCATCGACAGGAATATTAATATCGTTTTCAAGATCACGTCCTAAAATGTTTTCTCCATCGTTTAGAATAAATTCTTCTCCTCGGAGTTTCCCTCCGACAATTACTAGTTTGTACATATCACCTCTAAGATATCCTGTTCAGTTATAGAATTAGGAAGGCTTCCTGACATTATTTCCAAAACTTGAAATGAATTGAAATAGACGAATGTCATTCTCCACGGTTTTAGATTTCGTATAATTTTTACTATTTTATAATCCTTTGTAAGGAAGACAACATCGATAGAATATTTCATAAAAAATGTATGTATTGAATTGCATGGAGTAATTAAGATACCATCGTAATTATCCATATTGTTTGAAAACATTAATCCTCTTAGTCTAGAATAAAAGGTATTGCATCTTTTTAGATTATTGCAGATAGTAATTGGTTTGTTTTTTACAATGATTTTTTCCATTAATTATTTGCTCCTAACATTTGTAAAATAATTGGAGCGGCAACAATTATAAAAACGGCTGGAACAATTAAAAATAGCATTGGAAAAAGTATCTTCGTTGCGGCAGTTGCACCAGCTTTTTCAATTTCAGCTGATTTTTTTTGTCGTATTTCATTTGATAATGTTTTTAAAATAGGTCCAATCGATGCACCAACAGAGTCAGCTGCAATAAGTGTTGCACAAAAAGATGAGACTTGAATCAAATCAATTCTCCATGCCATATTTCTTAAGGCCTCAGCACGGCTAGCTCCAATTTTAATTTCTTTGATCATGATTGAAAATTCATCTGTCAGCGGATTGGGTTTCGCTTTACCAATGACCTTTGACATTGCCGCAACAAAATCAAGTCCAGCTTCGACAGAAAGGGCAAGCATATCTACGGAAAATGGCATATTATATGTTATCTCTTTTTGTCTTGATTTTATTTTCCCTCTTATCCATAAGTCAGGGTAGAAGTATCCAGCAACAACAATGAGTACTAATAATTTTAGTGGCCAATCCTCTTCAAGAAAAGTTCTTAAAAGTAAAAAAACAATAGGAAATCCAAAAATTAAAAAAAGCTTAAAGGAAAAAAAATCCTCAGGTGTTAAAAAGTTATTTAACCCAGCAGATGCTAGAGGTCTTTTATATTTTTCTTTTATTTTTTTCTTCTGTTTCATGTTGCTGACAACAGGTGAAAAATATCTTTTAATAAATGGTCTTGTTTATCCGAGAATTAATCCATGCTTAATTGCTTTTTCTTTTTTTTT
>DAOVTR010000309.1 GCA_030633015.1 Bdellovibrionales bacterium | reverse complement strand
TCTTCGCTAAATTATTATTCTCTTTTTGCAGATCAATAGCGCTACGAGCACCTCCATCTTTAAGGGAACTAAATTTTTCAAACGCCACCTTTATTTGATCTTCAACCTCTATAAGATATAATCCCTTTATTAAAGGATTTATCTCAGATACATCATGAACCCTTGCCTCTTCTAAACTGGACTTGGCAAATATGGAAACTCCCCAACTTAGTATATTTTGCTTTGAGGCATAATCACTTGTCACTCCTGTTATGGCCGGTTTTGATCCTAAATATCCCCTAAGCCCTACTCCTGCCGTTTTATCTGGCAAATCTAAAAACTTAGAAGCAACATCGACGCACTCAACGGCCATAATTGAATATGAAAATAACAGGGAAACAAACAGGGTAAAAACAGATCTAAACATATTTTCCTCGAATAATAATTTTAAGATCTGGATACTAACAGAAAACAAAATTATATAAAAAATAAATTATCTAAAGTGGAGAATTTACATGGGAAGAAGAAATTAATCTACAGATCAATAGTATTGGCCAAAAGCCTTGCTACATTTATCCTATAAGCTGAGATTTTACGATTATGGAATGGGAGGGATTGAAATTTCCAAACCTTAAATTTTGAAGGAATTTCAGTATCTCTCAATAAAATTTTATATATTGAAAGAGCATATTTGTTGACTGTTTTATCATCTAATCCCTTAAGTTTTTTAATCAGCACCTTTAAGACATGTTCAAATGTTTTAAAAGAGGCCTCCACTTCATCTGGATCTAAAATATTATTTTTATTTATATCAAATCTGATAAAAATAGATTCAATATAAATAACTGCTCCAAATACTTTGGAAATATGCCTTAACTGTACTGGATTATTCTTAACTTCATCAGACCATAAAAATGATTCGTAGTACCCCAGATACTCTTTTAAAACCTCATCTGGGCTTGTCTGATAATATATAAAAAGTGTTTCAAAATATTTTCTAAATTTCAAATCATTAAAAATAATATTAAAGAAATTTTTTCTATAACACTCTTGATCAAAAGATGGATTCTCTTTGTCTCCATTTATTACGTCACAATATTTTTTAAGATGAGTAACAATTTGTTTTGATGAATTATAAATTGTTAAAATAGATTCAACCATCTGAGAGCTTTCAATGGATGTAATATGATCATCTCCATCTGATTGATATTGAAACAGATCAATAATAAGTAAAATATTTCTGGCAAAAGCTTCGGAATCACTGTTCCAAAGATTTAAGATTTCAAAAATTGGTTTAAGGTCTATTAAGCAGTTCTCGAGCTGCTTTTTATTTACCACATATTTACTTCTATATTTATCAACAACTACCCTTGTTCCATAATTTACAACAACCTTATCTGCAATCCATTTAAATAAAAACGATTCATTAATTCCAAATTTTGTGCGACTAAATTTATTTGTAAAAAACTGCATTCCATCAGCGGATCTATAAAATCTTGTCAGCGTTAGAAGTTGAGTAAACTCTCTTTTAAGTTTTTCAAATTCTATTTTTGAAAAGTATTGATACTCGGCATGGTCAGGAAAACGAATATAATCGATTGGAATATCTTTATTTAAAATCATTTTAACATCAGTGTGGTCAAAAGTGATGCAATTAAAATAGATGGTTTTTAATAGATCTCTAACATCTGATAAAATACTATCTACATCCTTAAAAGTGTAAGCCTTTCGAGATCCACCAAATAGATGTTTTTTTATAACCTCAAGAGATTGTTCATAAGGCTTCCAATCTTTGATCTTTTTAAAAAATGGAGAAACCATGGAGATAATATCTTCTGTAGTAAAAAGTATATCCCTACGATTTAAGGGATGAAGAAGTTTAATCAATTCATCAATTTTATCTGCATAATATTTATAAGAACTGTCTATATTTTCAAAACTTGAAGGACCTTTAAAATAAAGATCAAAGGCTAAGGTAGCAATATCTGGTATTTTTTTAATAAATGTTTTTAACTCTTTTGAAGTGATTTTATCGCGACGTCCACCGACAAATAATTTTTTTACAAAAAGGTATTTCTCTACATACTCATCGTTAAAATCTATGCCATCAAAATAATTCAAATCTTTAAAGAAATCTTTAATATCAAGTTCTCGATCTATATCTGCGTCGTTATTTTTAGTCTCTAATATATCAAGTGTTGCTCTAGAAAATCTTTCTAGAGAATCATAGAAAGAAATTTTCATTTGAGAAAAATTATTGTTATTAGTCTCTTTTAAGATTCTACTTAAAATGACCGCTTCTTTATTTGAAACAATCAAAAGTCTTGTAATTTTCCCAATATTTTTACTAGATAGTTTGTCTGGGCGATCATTTAATACAAGCATATTAAGCTTAAAAAACAGACCAAGAGTTCTAATTATTTTAACCGAGTGCTCTCTAAAAAATTTTGAAACAAAAGTTCCTAACTCATTTTTAGAAATATAATCACCATTTTCACGCTCTACATATTTTTCAAACTGTCTAAAATTACTTTCGAGACACTCTATTTGAGTTTTTGCATCAGTCACCAACATCTTTTCCAAAACATCAATACTGAGATTGCACTGATCTGTTGAATCTAATATTTTAGAAGCTGGCTTGTCGTATAAATATCCACCACAACCTGCTAAAATTAACGAAAAAGTAAAAAGCAAAATAACAATTTTCATTGGTAGTATCTACCAAAGAACTTACTAAAATACACCATTTAAAATGAGTAATGACTCAGTGCTATTTACAGCTACTTTTTGAATCGAAAACAGATATGTTATCTACCATCCATCCTGCGCCAGACATGCTATTTTCACTACTTGTAAAATAATAAACCAACTTAAGCTCTGGAAAATACATAAAGGGCGTCAAATCAAAGCGGTACTTTATCCACCCATTAGATTTACCAGAAAAACCACCTAATCCATTTAAAGCTTTTACTGAAGATACGGGATATCCCCCTTCTGGAATTAGTGGAACAAGGGTTCCATTAATAGTGATATTTACATTTCCACCATCTGTATAATCAGTATCAAAGTAGGAGTATATTTCCAAAGTTGGAGATTTCATGCCTTTAAGATTAATTTTAGAAGAGTATGATACGTATTTTTGAGAGGCCTGGTATGGCCTATACAGATCTGTAACCAAACATTTTTTTCCTGAATAACATGGT
>DAOVTR010000378.1 GCA_030633015.1 Bdellovibrionales bacterium | reverse complement strand
TAATATTATTGATGCTCCTTGGGTAAAAAATTATACTTATATGCTAGGCTATCTGGCGGCACTCTTTTTTGTTATAGCTGCAATAACTGATTTTTTTGATGGTTATTTTGCCAGAAAACATAACCTAACAACTGTTTTTGGTACTTTTCTCGATCCCATTGCCGATAAACTTTTAATAGTTACTTCCCTTATACTTCTTTTATACCTACAGCGAATCAACGTTGTAATCGTAATTATTTTAGTAGTTAGAGAATTTTACATGACCTCTTTAAGACTACTCGCAACAGAGAGAGACCTATCTGTCCCCGTGAGCCAACTGGGAAAATGGAAAACGGCAACTCAGATGATTGGGATACCTTTTTTAATGGCATATGATACCTTCGGTGTAATTTCTATGCCACAAATAGGAACAATATTAATCTATATTGCTTCACTTTTATCTCTAATATCTGCAATATCATACTCTTTTGATCTACTAAAAAAGTTTAAAGCAAAAAGAAAACAAAAAAATAAATTTAAAATGACTTAAAAAAGTTTAGATTTTTACTTTGGCATTGGCCTGTCTTAATCTACCTAACAAGGTATTTATTAGTGCTCCGTGCCATGCTGGTAACTCTTTAAAGAAAGTATCATAACTTTCCCTTGCAATTTTAATAAGCTCACAATTCTCAACGGCCCTTACTGAAGCTGACCTAGGCTTTTTATCTAAGAAAGACATCTCCCCTACAAGCTCACCTTTAACAATAACACAAATCTCCCTTTCAGTTCCCCCTTTCATTTTAAGGACTGATAGTCGACCTGATTTCACAAAATACATCTCAGAACTTCCATCATGCTCTCTCATTAGAAATTGACCTTTTTGCAAATTAATCTCTTCACTCATAAATTTTTACCTTGTTAAATATTTATCTGTTCAATTATACTAATTTTTAAAAACCATGCAAGGAGCATCAATTAATGCAATCATCTACTTTCTTTAAAAATACTTTAGATTTTTTTGACACTTATAAAACTTATATTGATTTTATACTTGACCATATTCACTGGCCTTTTCTTTTTTTAGTTATTCTGGCCGCTTTTATTGTTAAGAAAATTGTAGAAAAATATGCAAGAACAATCATAGTCAGAACAAAAAGAACTTATTTTTTTATTGGAACTGACAAGCAAAATAATATTTTAGTAAAACCAATTGGACTGATGGCCTTCTCAGGGGCATGGTCTTTGGGTATCCATATCATAGGTTTGCCTAATAATTTTATTGTTCTTTTTTCTCGGTTTGGACAAATTCTATTTTCAGTTTCTGCCGTATTGGCCGCCTACGGAGTAGCAGATACAATTATCGCATATTACAAGAAAAAATCTCTTGAAAGCAAAAATAAATTTGATGATATACTAGTTCCTCTAGTGGGAAAAACTGCTAAATTTTTCGTTATTGCTGTTGGAATTATTTTTATTGGAGACAGTTTTGCATTAGATATGAAAAGCATAATTGCGGGACTTGGTATTGGAGGATTAGCATTTGCCTTAGCTGCCAAAGATACTATTTCAAATATTTTTGGTTCGATTACTGTTTTATTAGACCGACCTTTTAAAATTGGTGATTGGATTTTAATTAATGATAAAATTGAAGGAACTGTTGAGGAAGTAGGACTTAGGAGTACTCGCATTAGAACATTTTATGACTCTCTAATTAGCGTACCTAATGGACAACTTACAAATATCCATATTGATAATTTTGGTAAAAGAACTTATAGAAGATATAATACAAAACTATCAATTCAGTATGACACCCCTCCTGAAAAAATTGAGCAGTTTTGTGAAGCAATAAGGCAACTGATTCTAAAACACAAATGGACCAGAAAAGATTACTTTCACGTCTACCTGAATAATATGTCAGCATCCTCACTAGATATTATGCTATATGTTTTCTGGAAAGTACCAGATTGGTCCACAGAACTAAATGAGAGACATCGCTTACTAATTGACATTATAAGACTTGCGCAAGAGCTTAAAATTAATTTTGCTTTTCCAACTCAAACTCTCCATATGTACAATGAAAAACAAGATGAACAATTAATGCCCCATGATCCGGCCTTGTCAATTAAAGAGGGAGCTAAGGCGGCAAATTCAATATTAAGTACACCTTTTAGTGCAAAAGATCATCGAAGTGGAGTTACAAAAGAAAATTTTCAGGATAATACTATCGACTACTAGATCATATATTTTATTTTAATTTTTTTTCATATTTTGTTTAAGCACTGATAGTACTTTGTGTTTAACCGTGTTTTCATCAAAAGGCTTCACTATGAAATGTTTAATACCAAATTTAGCAATCTTTTTAATAGCATCTTCATTTAACTCTCCAGAAACAATAATTACTGAATTAATATACTTGGGATTAATTTCAGCCAATTGTGCAACAATTTTAGTTCCATCTTTTTTAGGAAGATTAATATCAAGTAAAATTATATCAAAACTTTGATTAACTATTTTTACAGTTGCGGCCACTCCATCATATGCCTCAACAATATATTTAAAAACTCCCAAACTATTCATATATTCATGTAATACTTCACAAATTTCT
>DAOVTR010000259.1 GCA_030633015.1 Bdellovibrionales bacterium | reverse complement strand
TCATATTGTTGGAAATCAAGCAACCGAGCTCATTGATGAATATGTTGTTTTTAGAACAATGGAAGGGATCGATGAAGATATGTTTGCAACGGTTCACACTCATCCGACATTAGGCGAGTGGTTAGCGGAAGCTGTGATTGCATCAAGGGGTCGTCAGCTAAATTCTTGAAAAATGGTACGCTCCGAGAGCGTCGCGTTATCTTTTCTGTTCTTTTTTTGGTAATAATTTCATCTTCATTACAGAGTAAATTTAAATAATGTAAAAAATTATTGAGTTTTACTCAATAATTTTTTTATTTAAGGATGTCGTATATGAAAAATCTTTTAATGCTATTTTTAATTGCAACTTTAGTTTCATGTGTTGTAGTAGATGATCAAAGAGAGCTAACTAAAGAGATGTCTTCTGTTGTAAACCCTGTTCCTCTAGATGCTACTCGAATTCAAAATCAAAAACATGAAATATTGGTAGCGATTATTGATACAGGTGTTGATTATAATCATCCTTTGCTTGCTTCAAATATTCATTATGACTTTGATGATATTGGAAACGTACTGGGAACAGGATATGATTTTGTAGGCGAGGATTATTGGCCATCTCCTTATCTTGCATTTACTGCAAATCAATATGAAAAATCGCCAAGAAGTTTAAAGAAAAAAGAATTAAAAATGATAAAGGGCGCAGATCTACTTTTGAATGCCCATCCAGAATATGCCAGTTTTATTGATCGTATTCGTGATATTGGAAATGAAATTAGCTCAGGTGCAGATCATGGAACTCACGTTGCAGGACTTGCAAGTTATGATAATGATAAAATTGGAATTGTTCCTTTTAGAATACTACCTCACTATCAAAGATGGTCTCAAAGATTTGATAATAGAGTTTCTGTTGTTGATATCATTTTAAATGCAATGGAGGCTGCGGTTAAGTCTGGAGCTAAGGTAATTAATATGTCCATTGGAAAAACGTTTGATCGTAGTTCAGATAGTTTTGAGGAGTTTTTACAGGAGTACTCAAAAATTGAAAAATTTGTACAGAACAATCCTGAAGTTTTATTTGTAGCAGCTGCTGGAAATGATGGGAAATGGGTGGATGCCGACAGTCGTTATAATTGGCCGTGTGGTATTAAAGCATCAAATATGATTTGTGTAGGCTCTCTTTCTGAAGAGGACCATATTTCAAGTTTTTCAAATATTCCAATACTGGATGTTCCAGTGGTTTTTACTTTGGGGGAAAATCTTATTTCAACAACTCCCACCAAGATGTGTCCGGCCATAGAGTCCAAAATGTTAGAAGATTTAGGCGGAGCTTACACAGAAACTTTAGCAATGATGAGCATGGGGGATATTGTTAAAAAAATTAATGCTGAGTGTATTAATAGAAATTTCGAACTAAGAAAGATGAGTGGTACATCTATGGCATCTCCTTTAATTGCAAGAGCACTCGCTGAGGTATGGCTTGAAGATTTAGAGATAGATGCAAGCCTAGTTTTAAATACTTTTTTATCAAGAGCAACGGTACGTAAAATTGGTGGCATACTACCTGTAAAATCAATAAAGATTAAGAAACCTTCTTGGTACAAGCTTTATAGTTTGCTAAATCAAGGAGAAGATAAATCAGTTCAAATTCCTCTTGAAGATGAGAGTGATTACTTTGAGTTTATTTCAAAATAAAACTTCAGTATCATCATGTATTGATGAGTAACAGACCATCTCTCTGCCGTAGGCATAACGATCTCTTTGACTTACATGTGAAAATTTAACAAAAAATTTCTTTACGGTTTTTCCAATTACTTCTTGTGGAACTGAGACCTTATCAAGAATAGGGCCCTCATTTGTTGAGTAATGAACATATAATTCATCTTCATAATCAAAATATAAATCTTTTAAAATACGTATTTCATTTGGAAGATGAACACCATTAGTCATAAAAAGGGTCGATTTATCACCATCTAAATTAATAACAACACCATCCCAAGAGTCATAAGTTGAACACTGGATATACTGTCTTGAAAATGCAGGAAAAGATAAAATAAAAATTGCCACTATTATAAAAATTTTCATCGAATGACCTCCTTAAGTACTTATAATTTACAAAAAATTTATATCATTTAAACGATTATGATGGATATATTTATTTTCTTACATTAACACAACACACAGAGTTATCCGTTATTAACTTCATCTCCAAGAGCGTACATATCTAAGTTATTCATTTTTCATCTCCGTTGACAAGTAACCATTTGGTTACTAAGCTGTAGTAACTTTTTAACAGTAAAACATAATCAATGCAAGAAAATAATGAACCGATCGGTTACTTATTTTTATTGTAAGTTATCGAAACAAGGAATTAATGAAGAGAGAGACTAGAAATCCTGAAAAAACTAAAAAAATCATACTACAGAAGGCCACAAAATTATTTGTAAAAAATGGTTATAATGGGACTTCAATAAGTCAGATTACGGAGGCAACAGGATATAATAAAAGAATGGTTTATCATTATTTTAAAAGTAAAGATGGGCTATATCAGACAATTTACAAATCTAAATTAGATTCGTTCTATAAAATATTGGGAGATAATAGCTTTGAAGATAAAGTGGGAGATAGTTTAGAAGAAATAAAAGATGTCCTGTTTAGGGTAATAGAAAATCTTTTTGATGTCTTGGCAGCTGATCAGGATTTAGTGAAGTTATTGCTTTGGAATGAACTTGAGGAAGGAACTTCATCAAGGGGAATTTGGAAAAATGTAAGTGAATTTATCTTTAGCCGAATTAATAATCTTTTGGGGCATGCCGTTGATAAGGGATACCTTAATAAATCATTTCATACGGGTCAGATTATGTTGACACTTTATGGGATGATAACTTTTTATTTTACTCATAATAAATTATCTACTCTTATTATAGGAAAGGATAAAAATTCAATTGAGAAGCTTAAATCTCAAAAGGCCCTCATCTCATATTTTGTTAATGGGCTGTTTGTAGACAGCTGAAATGCACGATTTAAAGCATCTTTTGGGTTTTCGATTTATTGCTTATCGTATTGGAAATAGGTCATTTTTAAATTTTGTAGATGAGTATTGAAAGATTAAACTTGTATCTGATCTCATAATAAGCGAAAATTAGATAAGTAAATAGTGTTGTCTTTTTTGTCCGTCAACTCTTTTAGAATGTAAGTTCTAAAAAGATCAAACGCTAAACATACATAATTAGAGTTTTGTAATGAAAAATAACGTTTTTTTATTTCAAGGTATAATTGTTGTGTTCATCCTGTTTTTTTCTTCTTGTGAGACTCTAGTGTATGAGGGAAGTTTAATAGTTATTTCAGAGTCTCCTCAGAGAACTTATGCCTTGGGTGATCGTGTTGTGTTTAAATATAGTATTAAAAATATTGATGGAAAAATCCCCAAAAGATTAAAAACGAAACGAGTAATAATTATTCCACCAGATGGTGATAAGATTTATAAACGTTTAAAAAAATCTAAAGATGGACAGTTTTATTTTAAATATGAAATTTCAGGCAATGAAATTCTTGGAAAATGGAAGGTAACTTTAAATATCAAAACGGAGAAAGAGAGTGCTAAAATAAAATATCAATTTATGATTGATCAAAAAACAATAGATATGTATAGTGACGTCGGTGGAGATGCCCCTGAGCAATTTTTTAAAAAAACATAT
>DAOVTR010000314.1 GCA_030633015.1 Bdellovibrionales bacterium | reverse complement strand
GAAAATCTTTTCATCAAATGGAGTTTTGCTTGTGAATTTGTTACGCACAAAGGATGTCAACTCTTGAGATAATCCTTTGTATCTTTCCAGAGTATAGGATAGATTAATTATTTTTTGATTGTTATATCTTTTAGGATTTCTTACAACTTGCCTGAATAGATCTTTAACTTTGCCATGTGTTGAATATTGTTGATTTATATTACTTTCCCAGTAAAGTTCGTTAAACGCAATATAGAATGATTCATGATACTGTTTTTTTAAATGATTTCGAGTGTAAAATTGTATTAAGTTTTTAATATCGTTATTATGTGAAAAGTGAAAGATTAAAGAATTCCCTACATCACTAACTGTCTTTGCTGGAATTCTACATTTTAAGGAGCTATCAAACATTTTCAATGCACCTTTAATATTATTTTGTGTTAGATGAAGAAGTGTAACGTTTTTATATAGATCAATTCTTTCCTTGTATTTTACTGAACATAAACGGTTGTATAAATAAGTTGAGAGATTTATGGAAGATTCAAAATCTTGCATCAGATAATATTGAGTGGCCATGGCCAGTAACTTATCTTTTAGATCAAAAAACTCTTTTATAGTGTGAAGATTAACACTGGTTTGAACCCATTTTAATGAATCTGGAATTCGCATGGTATCAAGATATAAAATTGCTAGATTCCAAGATGATTTAGCTTTTATTCTTTTAGGATATTCTTTATTGTTAAACAGGGCCTTGTACCCATCAATGGCCTTATCTTTATCTCCACTCACGTCAAACTTTTGATATTGGTCAAATAAAATATTTCCAAGAATCAATCCTGCTTTATAAATATATGTAGGACTAAATTTGAGATATCCTGATTTCAATTTATTAATCCAAAAAGAAATTTTCTGAATATTTTTAGTACTAATATAATAATCCATAACTTGAACTAACATTGCTTTTTGAGTGGTATTATCCAATGGATAGTATCTTGAGTATTTATCTAAAACAGCAATTGCAGAGTTTAAATCTTTAAGTTTCATGTGAAGATTAAATAATTTAGAATATATTTTTTTAGATTTGTGATCTTTTGGCCAGTACTCAATATAGTTTTTATATGAAAATAGCATATACTTGTCAAAAGTTTTTGTGTTATATTTAGCAAACTCAATCGTTCCTAAAATAGCATCAAGTATTTTCTTCTTTAGCTTTCGTTTTCCTTTGTTTTTTATATTATGTTCTTTGGTTGAAACATTAAAAGCACTAATATAATATTTAATAGCTTTTTTAAACAGATGAACAGAGTAAAAACTTTCCCCTTGATAGAACAGATATTGATCCTTGTTTTTTTTATCCATTATTGAAAGAATAACAAAATAATTTATAACTTTTTTGAGCATTTCTTTAGAGTATTCAATGTTTTTTTTCTTAGTATCTTTAGATAATTGTATTTGAAGTATTCCTACAGCATCTTTAATCTTTTTAATTGCTTCAGTTCTATATTCTTCACCAATTTTTGTTTTTTTATTGAGGAGGTGAATTTTAAATGCTGTATCATAAAATTTATTTGGTTTTTTAAACTGTCTATAGTTATCTAAAAAACTTAATAAAATGTTCGCCTGATCATTTACTTTTTTTTGTTTTTCAGCCTGTCTCAATGCTTGTTCTAGTAGATGTATTGTATCATTATATCTTCCTTTGCTCGAAGTACTTTTAGACATTTTAAGTAGGTGAGTTGTAGGATTTTTTGCATGTTTGATATAGAAGTTTGCCCCTTCAGGAACTTTATTAGAAAAAATATAAAATGTGCCAATGTTTTCTAAAATTTGGTCTGTCATAGAAAGATATTTTGGATTTGTACTATATTTAAAGGCTGTTTTAACTTTTTGTATTGCCTTGTTGTATTGTCTTGTTTTCATATAGCACCAACCCATATTATAGTTGTGCCTGCTAAACCATTCATCATTTTTATCTTTGATAACATCTCTGTAGTATTTGATCGCTTCCTTATAGGATTTGCTATTATAATAATACTCAGCTAAAGCTACTTTCGTATCGTGAATTAATCCAGGATTCCTTCGTGATGCTTTTAGTGCTTTTCTTAAAAAATATTCAGTATGTTTTTCTTTATCATAATCTCGAGAGTTAAGGGCCATTGTATAGTAGACATCTCCAATCTTACTAAATCGTGGATGGCCTTTAATTAGTTTTCTTCCAAAGTTATAAGTTTGTTTGTACAGTTTATATGATCTTTGAAAAAAATATTTTTTACCATTTTTTCTTCTTAAAGCAGGTCTTGCTCTGAGAAACTTTGCGTTTTCTTCATCTTTTACGAGTGCAATTTTTTCAGTATTGAGTTCAAGTAGTCTATATTTTAATCGAGGACCTAATCCTCTGGCCTTCTTGATTGTTTTAATTTCTGCATTTATAAGTCTTAGTAATCTTTGTCTTTTTACTTTAGCAGGATCATTTTTTTTTTTAAGTGGAGCTGCGTATCCAATTGAAGAGACGCTTAAAACAACAAATAATAATATTGGTAATATTTTTCTAAGATTTGTAATGCTCATTAGTCATAATCACCTTTTACGATTAATTTAAAATCAGGAAAACCTGCAGTCGCTGAGGTATGCATGACTTTTCTTAATATTTCGTAAGGTAATTTTTTATCTAAAACAATATTTACAGTTGTCATTATTTTAGATTTTTCACTGTCTTTAATATTTGAGACTTCATCTCCGATAGCAGCTGGAATACGGTTTTTATCATCGTATTCATTTTTAACGTCAGTTAGTTTCTCTAAGAGAATTGGTATTACATCATCATTTCCAGTTACGGACCCAATGTTTTTATTATTTACGTAAATATTTTTTTTATTATTAATCATCACGACTACTGAATTATTACCAAGTTCTTGAGAATATGAGCCAGGAAGACTGATTCCTTTAACAAGGTCAATTTTAAGATCTGAAGCATTATAGTTTTTCAATAGGAAAACTAACATAATAACTAGAATATCAAGCAAAGAAGTAATATCAATGTCCAGTGCTTTGATTTTTTTCTTTTTTGAAATACGTAGTCTTCTTTTCATAATTATATCTTTTATAAAATTGTTTCAAAAATTATATTATT
>DAOVTR010000331.1 GCA_030633015.1 Bdellovibrionales bacterium | reverse complement strand
GTATACCTCATCATGCTGCCAATACTTACATAGATAAAATTACACAGTATGGAAAAAAAGCAGCTATCTGTGAGCAAATTGAGGACCCAAAACTTGCAGTAGGTATTGTAAAAAGAGCTGTAACTCAAGTAGTAAGCCCATCACTTCCATATAATTTAGAAAAAGAGCAAAATATTTCTAATAAATATATTGCAAGTGCAAGCAAGCATGGCAGTAACTATTATGTTGTTTTTTTGGATTTTACAACTGGCTCATTTGAAGGTCATATACTCCCTACTCAAAACGCTTTATTGGACAAACTTAACTTATATTGTCCATTTGAATTTTTATGCTATTTTGGGCAATGGGATAAAGAAAATTTAATAAATGAATATATAAAAAAAGAGAAAACTTTAACAACTTATCTAAGTTTAGATTATTTTGATTCAAATTTATCATCAATGTATATTGAGAAAGTAATCCCCTCTTATAAACATGATATAACTCTAAATTTAAAAGAACATATACTTAACCCCATAAGTGCTATTGCCTATTATATTTGCTCAACCCAAAATCTTGAAAACATTTTTCATATCAGGCCTTTTAAACTCATTAATCAAACTGGATTAATGAATATCTCAAGCAAAACGCTCATAGGACTTGAAATACTTCCTTTAAATTATCAAAATTATAATCAAACTCTTATTGGATTTTGTGATAAAACTAAAAGCGCAATGGGAAAAAGAAAATTAAAAGAATTATTTTCTGAACCTTTATATAATCAAACCATTATTGAACAACGTTATCAACTAATTGACTTTTTTTTAGAAAATCATGGACCTCATGAAGAAACAAGAGAGATTCTATCAAATATCAGAGATCTTGATCTAATAATGGCAAAAGTCACCACAAAAAAAATAAGTCCAAGTGATTTCTTAAATCTTGCAGATGCAATTTTTTCTTACGAAAAAGTAATAAAACTATTACATAATATTCCAAAGGACATAATCACTCCCTTGGGTAAAAATAATTTAACTAAATTACAAAATTTAAAAAACAGTATCAGCATTACTCTAAACAGTGAAATTGGTGCCTCATTAGACAAAGGTAATTTAATAAAAAAAGGATGCAGTAAAAAAAGAGACAAGCTTGCCATGCTCTGTAAAGGCAGCAATGACCGGCTACTTGAACTAGAACAGTTTTATAAAATAAAAACTAAAATACCAAAACTTAGAGTAAAATCAAATAATGTCGCTGGCTTTTTTATTGAAGTTACAAAGTCATATACCAATCAAGTTCCTGATGATTTTAAACGTAAACAAACTTTAACCAATTGTGAAAGATATATAACCAACGAATTAATTGATTTTGAAAAAGAAATTATCACTGCAAAAGAAAAACTATATAAAACTGAAAGAGAAATTTACCTTAATCTCATCAACGAACTTAGCGCTATCTCAAGTGAAATTTTACAATTGTCTAATTTCCTTTCATCACTAGATGCTTTTCAAGGTCTTTCATGGCTTACTCTTCAAGAGGAGTTTACAAAACCCATCATAATTAAACATAAAAAAGTCTTTGATCTCAAGGGGGGCTTTCACCCTTTAATTAAAAAAGTAATTAAAGATCAATTTGTTGCCCATAATCTGTACCTAGATGAAAAAGTATTTCTTGGACTTATAACTGGTCCAAACATGGCCGGCAAAACTACCGTAATGCGAGAAGTTGCACTTATTATACTACTTGCCCAAATTGGATGTTATGTTCCAGCAAAGCAGTTTAAATTTTCCCTTATTGATAATATCTTTTCAAGACTTGGGGCAAATGATGATATTGTAAAAGGTCAGTCCACATTCATGATGGAGATGACTGAAACAGCAGAGATTGTAAGACATGCTACTGAAAACTCTCTAGTTATTTTGGATGAAGTAGGCAGAGGAACTTCCACTTATGATGGTCTGAGTATTGCTTGGTCACTTGTAGAGCACATAACAAATGAAATAAAATCATTCACACTGTTTGCCACTCATTATCATGAATTAATTGAGGTTGCCAAAAAATTACCAAATGCAAAAAATCTGACGGTTGAAACATACAATGAAAATGAAGATGTTCATTTTCTCTATAATTTAATTGAACAGGGTGCGAGCCAAAGCTTTGGTATTTATGTCGCAAAACTTGCTGGCTTACCGAATAAACTTTTAAATCGATCTAAAGAAATTTTAAAAAATCTTGAACAAAACAGATCTCCTATTGCTTCAAATAACCAACCTACTTTTTTAGATCCCCTAAATGAACCCCATACTGATACTAACTTATTAAAAATTAAAAACGAGTTGCAAGATATTGATATTCTTAATATGACTCCAATAAATGCCATGTTAAAACTAAAACAACTACAAGAAAAGAGTAAACTTCACTAAAGAAATACCAAAGATACCCGACAAACAAGGTATGACATTACGAACTATTGAAAATAATAAATTCATTCAAAAAAAGGCTCCATTAAGGGCCCGCCTATATGCATTTACAATCGATCTAATACTTATAACTTTTATCACAATTTTAATAAATTTTGCCTTTATAAGTTATTTGCAAACTCTTTCTATGGGACTTCCATCTGAAGTACAAAATTTCTTTTTAAAAAGCATTACTATCAATTCAACTTATATTATTGCATTAGTAACTTTTGGTTATTTCTTCGTATCTTACCTACTGCTAAATGGAAAAACTATAGGTAAGAAATTATTAAAATTAGAAATTTTAAATAAAAACAATCAACCACTTTCCACAACTCAGATAGTGGCCAGAGCGACGGCCTACTCCTTATGTTTTATAATAAATCCATTATTACTATTTATACCACTTTTAGATAGACTCGATAGAGGAATACCTGATTTCCTATCACAAACATCTGTTGTGCAATCTACAGAAGATAAAAATTATAAAATTAAGCAAAATGATCTTTTTGAAGATAAATGGGCCGCTTAATATTAATAATGATATGAAAATAATTTTAATCTTTATATATT
>DAOVTR010000019.1 GCA_030633015.1 Bdellovibrionales bacterium | reverse complement strand
CCCACAACTCATTATCGGGTATATACCCAAAAAGATCAACTAATATTTTAACTAAATTGAAAATTCATTAAATTACATGTAGTTGTGGAATTAAAATTTTAAATCTTAAGATTGGTCAATCTATAACAAATAGTTTTAATAACTGTTTCGGCCTTAAAGGCCTTGGTAAGGTTTATAGGAGTTTCGGTACTGCCTAGGATATAATACCCAGTATCAGCAAGAACATTTTCAACTTTACTAAAAATTTCCTTTTTAGTTTCTTCATCAAAATAAATTAAAACATTTCTCATAAAAATAATATCTTGTTTAGGCATGTGCGGAAATGGATGAAGCAAATTTAGTTTTTCAAATTTAATCATTTTTTTTATTTCTTGATTTAATGCCCAGTTTTTTCCCTCTTTTATAAAATATCTCTTTAATAATTCTTCGGGAAGACCTCTTGAAATTTCTATATCTCTAAATAATCCAAGCTTTGCTTTATCTAAAATTTGATCAGACAAATCAGTCGCCCAAATATTTACGGTCCATGATCTAAGTTCTGGAAAATGTTCTTTTATGTAGATTGCTAAGCTATATGGCTCTTGACCTGTTGAGCAAGCTGCATTCCAAATATTAATTACCCTAGAGTCTTTTTTTGCTTTCATAATATTTGGTAAAATAACCTGTTTAAAAGATTCAAATGGGTGATTGTCTCTAAAAAAAAATGTTTCATGAGTTAAAAGTGCTTCCAACACTAGTTTTTTTAAATCAGCGTTACCAATAGGATCACTTTTAATTTTTTGAAGTAGCTGATTAATAGTTGTGAGCTTCTGTTCACTTTTAATGTGATCTAAGCGGCCTTCAAGAAGATATTCCTTAGATCTATCAATTGAAACTCCTGTTTCTTTTAATAAAAGTTCTTGAATATATAAAAATTCCTGTTGGCCAATTGACATTTACTTTTACATCCATTTAAAAATTTAAAGGTTATTAGTACTCTAATTATATGATTTTATTTGAATTATTATATATGGAAATATTTGGCATAAATATTTTTTACGTATATTATAAAAATTAAATCATAAAAGGTTATAGCGTATGGCTACCATATCTCAACTTCCTCAAAAATATCAAATGGGATTCGAAAACGGGGACAAGCAACACCTCGAAATCATTGAGCTTCTAGATAAGGCTACTACCATAATAAAAATGCCTGCCATTAAGAGAAAAGCTGTACTTGAGGAAATTGTTTTAGATCTGGAAAAATACTCAAAAATTACTATTTTTTTACAAAAATGGTTCTTAAATCATATCCAAATTACTGATCGTAAATTTGCAACTTTTATTAAAAAACAAAAAACAGTAGAACTATTTCATAAATAAAAAAATCTTATTTTAAAGATGAAAGGGCTGCTCCATAATCAGGTTCTTGGGTAATTTCTGGAACCTGTTCAACATATAATACTTTGTTATTTTCATCAAGTATGACTACTGCTCTTGAACATAGCCCTTTTAATGGTCCATCAATTATTTCCACATTATAGTCTTTCACAAAACTAGATCTAAACGCTGAGAGTGTTTCTACGTTATCAATACCTTCGGCTGCACAAAATCTTCCCATTGCAAATGGCAAGTCCATTGAAATATTTAATACCGCAACATTACTTAGCTCAGAAGCGTTTTTATTAAATGATCTCACACTTGAAGCACAAACTTCAGTATCTAGACTTGGAAAAATTGATAAAATTTTTCTTTTTCCCACATAGGAATTAAGAGTAGCCTCTGCTAAATCATTTTTAACCAAAGTAAAATCAGCTACAGTGCCTCCTACTTTAGGTAGATCACCTTTTGTATTAATCTCATTACCTTTTAATTTGATTTTTGTCATATCATCTCCTTAATTTCATTATTAAATATTTAGAATTTATATCATTTTAATATTTAAATGACGACTTTTTACAAATATGATATTAAAAATAATTGATTAACATACAGGTACACATGTTTATTCCTATAATTATAATCTTTTTATCGTGCTGCTCCTTAACGTTTGGAGCAACAATAAGCAAAATACCTCTTACAACTCCTCCCCTTATTGGACACCATGACACTGCTGGCGATATCTTTCTAGGTGGCTTTTCTGGCCTAAATATTATCTCCAACAACAATGAGATTGAAATACTTACGATAACAGATAGAGGGCCATACTCCTCAAAGCATCAAGGAGTTTTACTCACATCGTTTTGCCCACAAATTGTTAAATTAAAAATTTATAACAATTCCCTTTTAATCACTGACTCTTTTCCAATTACTATTGGAAAAAATAAGTTTTTTTCGGGACTACCCAATGTTGCAAAAAAAACATCAAAATCATTTCATGATGAAAAGCCTAGCTACAATAAAACCCACACCATAAATTTTGATAAATTTGGCATTGATGCTGAAGGAATAGCAAAAGATAAATCTGGTAATATTTGGCTTGTCGATGAGTACTCCATGTCAATTATTAAACTTTCTCCTAAGGGACAATTCTTAAATAAGTTTATCCCAGAAAACTCAAAGGGAAGATTTGGACATAAAACTCTTCCTTCGATATTATCTCACCGTAAACTAAATAGAGGATTTGAAGGCATAACAATTATCGACAATAATCTCTATGCAATTGTTCAAAGTCCAATTCCTCTCGGAACATGGGAAAAAGATAAAACAGTACTGCTATTACAATTTAATATAAGCACTCTTAAATCAACTGCACTTTTTTTATATTATCTAAATAAAGAAGGAAAAAAGATCGGTGGTCTAACTAAGAACAAACATAATAATATTTTACTACTTGAACAGAACGGAAAAACTGACATAAGAAGTTATAAAACAATATTTGAACTAAATATTGAAAATGCTACAA
The DNA here is from genome assembly GCA_030633015.1 of Bdellovibrionales bacterium. The sequence goes on along the minus strand of DAOVTR010000019.1, from coordinate 8,136 downwards.
ATCTTATTAATTTAAATAAAAAAGTATTCAGTAAAAAAGAATATGAACAGAAAAACATAGATCCTATAGAAAAGAAATTATTTTTAAATCTTGACCAGTTTTCAGAGATTAAAAAATATAAAAAAATAGAAGGTTTTTCCATATTTAACAACGAAATTTACCTGATTACTGATAATGATTTTGGAATATTTGATGTTATAAATTCAAGCTCTAAAAGACAAAAAAAATCAGTCCTTTTTAAAATTAAAAAATAAATTTGATGCCAACAAAGAATTTTTCATTGTTACCTATTTAATAGCAATTTCAAACTCTGGCATATTTTGAATAATTTTTTTTACAGCACATCCTGATGCAGAACGTATTAATGCTTTTTTATATTTTTCAGGAAAATCTTTTGGCAGATCAATTTCAATTATAAGTTTCTTCTTATAACGATTGGTTTCATCAACTGCTTGGTAGTGTTGAGTTATTTTTATATCTTCAAAAGGCAAGCTTCTAGAATTACAAAAAGACTTTATATAGTGCCCTGCACATAGCGCTGTAGACACAAGAAAAAATGCTAGTGGTTCCGGAAAGCTATCCTCTCCCCCATCTTCAATTGGTTGATCGCAAATAATCAAATGCTGCCCAATTTTAGCCTCTAGTATTTTTTCAGGCTTATTTAAATTAATCTCGACTTTCATATTTTCTCCCAATATACTCCGCCCAACTTTATAGGTGAATTACATGAAACTCAATACAAAAATTACGATCATTGATACTTTCTCTACGTTGGATTGGATTATTTTTACTACAATTTTATTAATAACAGTTGCTGCAATTGCTTGGGGATACATAATAAAAAATAAAAGTATTTCTGAAGATAAATCTGAACAGGCAAATATTCTTGATTACCTCATCATGGGTAGAAAATTAACTCTTCCTCTATTTACCGCAACACTAGTTGCTACATGGTATGGAGGCATTTTTGGAGTTACAAGAATTGCGTTTGAAAAAGGAGTTTATAACTTTGTTACCCAAGGTTTTTTTTGGTACCTAACCTATATAATTTTTGCATTTTTTTTAGTATCAAAAATAAAAAGTTATAAGGCCATTACTCTTCCCGAATTAACCGGTCAAATGTTTGGACCTAAGGCCTCAATCATTACAAGCATTTTTAATTTTTTTAATGTTCTACCCATAGCCTACGTGATAAGTATCGGACTTCTTTTACAACTGATTGTTCCTGGACCTCTTCTCCCAAGAATGTTTCTTGGAGTATCTATTGTAATTATCTACTCCATGTTTGGAGGTTTTAGAGCAGTTGTTTTTTCAGATCTTATACAATTTGTCGTCATGTGTACTTCAGTTGTATTAGTGCTGTTTTTTTCCTTTTATAATTTTGGAGGAATAAGTTTTCTAACAGAGCACCTTCCTGATAGATACTTTTCTGTGACTGGAGGGGAACCAATTCTCACAACCCTTGTCTGGGGATTTATTGCCCTATCAACTCTTGTTGATCCAAATTTTTATCAGCGAGTTTTCGCTGCAAAGTCAACAAAAGTGGCAAAGAAAGGTATCCTTATTTCAACAGGCGTTTGGTTTTTATTTGATATATGCACAACCCTTGGTGCCATGTACGCCAAGGCGACCATACCGGAAACCAACCCTGATTATTCATATTTGACCTACGCATTACAAATTCTTCCTTCAGGACTAAGAGGATTTGTGTTGGCCGGAATAGTCGCTACTATTTTATCAACTCTTGACTCATACCTATTTATTGCAGGAACAACTCTATCTTATGACCTTGCACCAAAAAAATATAAAGGAAGTTTAATTCTTCATCATTTAGGTATAGTATTCGTTGGATTACTGGCCGTGTTAATGGCAACACTTTTTGATGGAAACATTAAAACTGTTTGGAAAACTCTTGGAAGCTACTCTGCAGCATGTTTGTTACTACCAATTGTTTATGGCTATATTTTTCCCAAAAAAATATCTGACATGCAATTTGTCGTTGCTTGTCTATTTGGAGTGGTTGCCACAACCTACTGGCGGCTTGCACCACATGGGGGGTTCTTGGCAAACCTTGATGAGCTTTACGCTGGTATTATTGCCACTTCTGCTGGGTTATTCATTTTTCATATAGCGTCAAACATGACAACTTCTAAAAATTGATCTAGTGTATCGGCATCAAATTAATAAAACGTTCGTAAAATAACAAAGGAAATGAAATGTCAGACAAAGAATCTACTCTAAAACAAGACGCTCTTAATTATCACTCCGAAGGTAAGCCTGGAAAAATTGAAGTTGTTTCAACTAAACCATGTGTAACATCAGACGATTTATCACTAGCATATACTCCTGGTGTTGCTGTTCCATGCCTTGAAATTGAAAAAAATCCAGAAGACGCTTATAAGTACACTTCAAAAGGAAATCTTGTAGCTGTTATCTCTAACGGTACTGCTGTTTTAGGCCTTGGAAATATTGGTGCCCTTGCTGGAAAGCCTGTAATGGAAGGAAAAGGCGTACTCTTTAAGAGATTTGCTGATGTTGATGTATTTGACATTGAAGTTAATGATAAAACAGTTGAAGGAATGATTGATTTTTGTCAAAAGATTGGACCAACTTTTGGTGGAATTAATCTTGAAGATATTAAAGCTCCAGAATGTTTTGAAATTGAAGAAGAATTAAAGAAAACAATGGATATTCCAATTTTTCACGATGACCAACATGGAACAGCTATTATATCTGCAGCTGGATTTATTAATGCTATTGAAATTACAGAAAGAAAAATTGAAACAACTAAAGTTGTTTTTAATGGAGCAGGAGCTGCAGCAGTTGCTTGTGCAAAACTTTTTCTAGATATGGGAGTTAAAAAAGAAAACCTTATGATGTGTGACTCTAAAGGAGTTATTTATAAAGGTCGTACTGCTGGAATGAATAAATACAAGGAGCTATTTGCTGTTGAAACTGATGCAAGAACTCTTGCTGATGCCATGAAGGGTGCAGATACTTTTATGGGTGTATCTGTTGCAGGAGCACTTTCAAAAGATATGGTTAAATCGATGGCTGATAGACCTATTATTTTTGCAATGGCAAATCCAACTCCAGAGATTTTTCCAAATGAAGTTAAAGAAGTTAGAGATGATGCAATCATGGCCACAGGAAGATCTGATTTTCCAAATCAAGTAAATAATGTTCTTGGATTCCCATTTATTTTTAGAGGAGCACTTGATGTTCGTGCAACTGAAATTAATAATGAGATGAAGATTGCAGCAGCTAAAGCTCTTGCAGCACTTGCAAAAGAGCCTGTACCAGCTGACGTAAAACAAGCATATGGAAATCAGGATTTCTCTTTTGGGCCTAATTATATTATTCCAAAACCATTTGATAAAAGAGTACTAACATGGGAAACAGTTGCTGTTGCAAAAGCGGCTATGGAAACTGGAGTAGCTAAAAAGCCAATTGCTGATTTTGATCAGTATAGAAAAGAGCTTGAAAAAAGACTTCAGCAGTAATTATTAACAATTTAAAATACAAGGGAGGCCATTATGGCCTCCCCTTTTTTTATGTTTAAAAGCAGATACATTTTTGAGACGAAGGAAACAAAATACTTCAGACATCTAAAGGCGTTTTCAGCCTTGTTAATTATTTTATTTTTTGCATTTAATTTTTCTTGCTATATTTTCATATTATTTTCAAATAAAGAAAATCAAAAATCATCTGAAAAGTTCTTTAAGAAAGCTCCTGATCTTATTGTAATATTCACCGGTGATTCTGGAAGAATACCGTTTGGATTAAAGCAAGCACAAAACTACAATCAAAAAAATATATTAATTACTGGTGTGTATTCTAAAAACACTGTTAAATCAATTTTAACTCCCATTAAAAACATTCCAGATATTGATCCGAACTATCTAACCATTGACTATCTTGCACGAAATACAGTTGAAAATACAATTTCTACATTTCATTTCTTAAAACAAAAACCTGGCTTTAAAAATATTTTAATAATTTCTCATGACTATCACATCATGCGCATTAAAATTATTACAAATCGGCTGGGGCAAATGCATGATCCGACAGATCAATACAACTTTTTCTATCACGGCATAACAACAGACTATTTAAAGTCACGCAATATAAAACTCTTATACAAAGAAGTTTTTAAGCTTATTAAAGCGTATATGTTTTTACTATTTTGGGATACCGATTATTATTTAGAAAGAAAAGTTTAGCCTTATTATACTCTCTTCACACTAATAACTTCTCCTAATGATCCTATGTAGTTTATTGACTTCAGCAGTTCGCTATAATCTTTTACTTCTATCTCAAATAAAAAACTTCCCTTTCTATCAGGTAATGATTTTGCAATTGCAGATCTAATATTTATATCCATCTTATTTATTATATTTGAAATCTGAGATAACATACCAGGCTTATCATGAGTAATTACTCTTACATTTACAGGGTGCTTAAACGTAAACTCTTCATTCCATTGAACTGGTATATTTCTTCCCACTTCTGCAGTATCAACTCTCTCACATTCGGCGGTATGTACCGTAATACCTCGTCCTCTTGTAATATAACCAACTATTTGATCGCCAGGAATCGGACTACAGCATCTTGCCATTCGAATAACTAAATCATCCATTCCATCAACGATTACGGCATTATCTTTATTCGATTTTTTTCTTGCAGTTGTTGTAATCTTTTTAGAAAAAGACTCAATTTCCTTAAGCTGTTCATCAATGTTTTCTTTTTCTTTATTCTCTTTTTTTATTGAAGGTAGCCAAGTGATTAATTGCTTTGATGATATTCTTCCTGAGCCAAGCCAAATATATAACTCATCTTCAGTATGAATATTTCCATTTTTCAAAATCTCTTCCATCTGACCATGCTTCTTAATTGCTTTAATAGATTTTGAAAAAACTCTTAATGTTTTTTCCATCACTTCCTTACCTATCTCTTTATTTCGGTCTCTTTCACTCTTTAAAAGCCATTGCTTAATTTTAGTTTTTGCTCTGGATGATTTAACAATATTTAACCAATCCTTAGATGGAGTTTGGCTTTTGCTCGTTAAAATCTCTACTGAATCACCTGATTTTAATTTGTGTCGCAAAGGTACTATTTTCCCATTAACTTTAGCACCTACACAATGATTCCCTACTTCGGTATGTACGGAATAGGCAAAATCCAAAGGAGTTGCTCCATATTTCAACTCCATCACCTCACCTTTTGGTGTGAAAATAAAAATACCTCCAGCATCAAGATCATTTTTTACAACAGACATAAACTCAGAGTTATTATCAACATTTTTATTAAACTCTAAAAGCTCTTGAACCCAATCAAGTTTTGTCGATGTCCCTGTAATCCCTTCTTTATATTTCCAATGAGCTGCAACTCCCGTTTCTGCCACCTCATCCATCTCATTGGTCCTGATTTGTATCTCAATTCTTTCTGCTTGAGGCCCTATAATTGTTGTATGTAAACTCTGGTAACCATTGACCTTAGGAATTGCAATATAATCCTTAAATCTTCCAGGAATTGGTTTAAAAGATGAATGAATTACCCCCAATGATTTATAACATTCAGTAATATTACCGACTAAAATTCTAAAAGCTAAAATATCTTGAATCTGTTCAAAATCAACACCTCTTGCCATCATCTTCTTATAGATTGAATAAAAATGTTTAGATCGTCCCTTAACTTCTGAATCTACTCCGTATGCCATTATTTTTTCTTTTACAACTTCAACAGTTCCATTAATATATTTTTCTCTATCCTTTTTTTTCATTGCCACTTTTTCTGCAAGTCGATAATAAATTTCAGGCTTTAAAAATCTTAAACATAAATCTTCCAATTCTGCCTTTACAGAATTAATACCAAGACGACTTGCCAATGGTACATAAATATCCAAAGTTTCTTGAGCAATTTTCTTTTGTCTTTCATCGGAAATATATTGCAATGTTCTCATATTGTGCATTCGATCAGCGAGCTTAACAATAATTACTCGTAAATCCTTGGCCATTGCAACGACCATTTTTCTAAAGTTTTCGGCCTGAGACTCTTCCTTTGTTTTAAATTGAATTTTTGAAATTTTTGTCAGTCCAATAACAATACTTGCAACTTCTGGAGAAAATTCTTTTATAATTGTGTCTGGAGGTATATCACAATCCTCAACTACATCATGCAGCAAACCTGCAATAATGCTATCCATATCCATATGAAGTTTAATCAGTGTTGCAGCAACATTAATTGGATGAATAAAATATTCTTCACCTGAACTTCTTTTTTGTCCTAAATGACATTTTTCAGCAAAACGATAAGCCTTGCGAAACATAACAAGATTAGGATTGGGATAATAACCTTTTACTCGACGAATTAAATCATCAATATCAATTTCTCGTTCATGGGAAAAATCTAATCTAGACAATTGACCCCTCTAATATCTCATTGAAAATTATTTTTAATTTGCTAAACGCACCATCTAAATCATCATTAATTACTTGATAATCATAATCTCTATTTCTTTTTAATTCATTTTTAGCATTATTAATTCTAACGTTAATAACTTCTTTTGAATCAGTAGCTCTCCCTCTTAATCTTTTTTCTAATTCCTCAATTGAGGGTGGCGAGATAAATATAGCTTTTGCTTTATCCTTAAAATGATTTTTAAATGAATCAGTTCCCTGTACATCCAAATCAAACAGCATATCATAACCTTTATTAATCTTTTTATTAACAAAAGTTTTTGAAGTCCCATAAAAGTTTTTATGAACTTCAGCCCACTCTATAAAATCACCCTTCTCTTTCATTTCTAAAAATGTCTCTTTGTCTATAAAGAAATAATGTACTCCATCAACTTCACCTTCTCTCTTTGGTCTTGTTGTATAAGAAACAGACTCTAATAAGTTTGGAAAGTCTACTTTAAGCATTTTAATCAATGTCGATTTACCTGAACCTGATGGGGCAACAATAATAATAATCTTTCCAATTTTCTGATTCATAATTACTCAATATTTAGTGCTTGCTCTCTTATTTTTTCTAACTGCATTTTCATTTTCACAATCGAGTCCGAAATCTCATATAATTGAGATTTTGAACCAATGGTATTCGTCTCTCGATGTAACTCTTGAAGTAAAAACTCAATTTTTCTTCCCACAGCACCTTTTTCATTTAAAATGCTTTTTAATTCTTCCAAATGAGCAACTATTCTTGAAGTCTCTTCGTTAATATCAAGTTTTTCAAGATAAAAAACAACCTCTTGCAAAAACCTTCCTTCCTCAAAATTACTCTCAAGTTTAAAATCGTTAAACTTTTTCTTTAAGCGTTGCTCAATATCTTTTCTAAAATTAGGCTCATTTGATTTTATTATTTTTAAATTGTTTTCAAATTCTTCAAGATGATTTTTCAGCACTACTACTAACTTTTCTCCTTCAGACTCTCTAGATTTACGAAGATTAAAAATTGCTTTATCCATCGCATCTAAAACTATCGGGAAACTTTTTTTAATCTCTCCTCGATCAAAATCCTTTTGAAATTCACTTCTTAAAAAATCGGTAGGAGAAATATTAAACTTTGTATTTAAATCTTTTAATATAGGATTAACTTTTGACAGATACTGATTTATTTTATCAATATCCACATCGTCAAATTTTGATCTATTGGATGTTTTTTTTAAAGTAAAATATACATCAAAACTTCCTCTAGAAAATGATTGGTTAATCTTTTTTCTCAAATCAAGTTCTACTTCTAAAAATTGCTGAGGTAATTTTAACCTTATATCTTTAAACCTATTATTTACTGACTTAAGCTCAATAGAGATATAAGTATCCTCAGTCTCTACTTCTTGCTTTCCAAATCCAGTCATGGACTGAATACCCATATTAACTCCAACGTTGAAATATTTTGTTACTTAAATCTTATATAACATATAAATAGTCAATAATTTCAATTATTGCAGCCAAATTAATACTGCTCCCACCCTTTAACCAAACCATTTTCAAAATACAGTGTTTTTTCTAAACCTGTACTGCGAAATGTCCATTTTTCATTTTGGTAATGTGGCTCTCCAGCAAATTCTACTTGGCTTGGATTTCCCCACTGATTAATTACATCTTTTTTGCTCATTCCAATATTTATGTTTTT
>DAOVTR010000187.1 GCA_030633015.1 Bdellovibrionales bacterium | reverse complement strand
TTTTTCAATATTTTCTAAAACTATAGTTTGCCCCTCATCCTCATCATTTTCATCAAGGTTTTCGCTGTCTATACCTTCTAAAATATTTGTATTTTCCTCATCGTCATTAAATGTTTCAATATCAACATTTTCTAAAAGCATTGTAGGATTACTCTCTTCGGCAGAACTGTCTTCTGCGCCATCTTCATCCTCAATTAAAATATCAGAAAAAATCTCATCTCGTTTAAGATCTTCGATTTGCATCGTTTCTTGATTTTCATCTTCATCTTTCATAATTATCTCACAGTTTTTTCTTAGAAATTTTTTCTTCTAATTCCATTCCAGAACTACGCTTAACTTTTTTTATTATTTTTTTCCGTTCAGTATCTGTTGATTCAATAATATCTTTAATTGTTTTCTCAGCACTTTTCTCTTTCTCTTCTTCTATTGCCTTTCTTAAAGCAGTACGATCAACTTCTATGCTTGTTAGTGAAAGCTCATAATTATATGTACTATCTTTATTGATAAAATCTTGTTTTTTACTATTTGCCTGAGTGTGTTCAGCCTTTTTGGGTGCAGTTTTTTCAATTTTAGGACTCTTTTTTAAATCTTTTAGACGTCTTTCACTTGTTTTCTCTTTCTTACTTCCAGATAGATCATCTTTTTTTAGATTATTTTGAATATTTTCAACTTCAGAAAATGATTTCGTCTCTACTTTCTCCACTTTTTTTAGTTGTGGCACAATCTCAAGCTTCCTGTCCTCTTGTTCTATTTTCTTGTTTTCATCTACTGCCTTTTTAGTAATTATGGCATCACTAGTTTTTACAGGGCCATCATCAAAAGAAATTTCATCCGTCATTCCACTTTTTTTTATTTTATTTTCAGTTACACTTGAAGACGTATGAACTCCTGAATAAATACTTTTATAATCTTCAATAACACCAAGAAAAATCTCATGATCTATTGGCTTTTTAATATACCCACTAATGAGATCATTTTGCTTTCTAATTGACTTAAAGTCTTTCGGTCTAAGTTTATCTGCCATCAATATGGAATATATTTGTCCCTCTTTAAGATATTGTTTACAAATACGAATGATGTTTTTTTGTCCTATATCCAAATCTAAAAAAAGCAGTGTTTCCAATGATGGATCTAACTCTCTTCCTAATTCAAAAAAACTATAAATAAACTTTACATCTTCTAGCTTTTCGCCATCTTGGTTAATACTTTGAATAGACTGAACAAGTAATTTATCATTACTAAAAACTAAAACTTCCATTTTTTTTTCCTTTTAGCCTGTTTATATAATAACAAAGTGCAAGATAGGATAAAAGTCGGTAAAATCCATACCTACTGTTAATATTGTTATTGTTAAATAGGCACCAAATATATTAAGATTAACGCAGTTGAACTAAAAAAATATGAGAAGTTTTATTGTGCGGCGTAACAAAGAGCGTATATTATAAAGGCTCCTGTACTAGAAGGTATATTAGAGTGTAAATATTTTTACTATTTATAATTTTTATTTTACCAATTTTACTTTTTGCAAAAAGTAAAGAGTATCAACCGAGCAATGTACTCAGGTTAGATGACTTTTATTCTCATCATATTATAATTGCTGAAAAATCCGTCAATAAGTTACATATTTTTAAAAATGAAAATTCTATACCTAAATTAATTAAAAGTTATCAAATGGCCACTGGCAAAAAATCTGGAAATAAACTTTATCAAGGGGACTTTAGAACTCCTGAAGGTGTTTATCAAATTACCAACTTTTTACCTAATGAAAATCTTCTAAAAAGATATGGTGAAAATGGAAAGATTTATGGTGTAGGCGCATTTGTTTTAAATTATCCGAACCCAATAGATAGAAGGCTTGGAAAAACAGGGGGCGGTATTTGGATTCACTCCACAAATGACGAAACAAGAATAGAAAAAGGACAAGACTCTAGAGGATGCATTGTTATTGCTAATGATGATCTTAAAGAATTATCAAAAATTATAGAATTAAATAAAACCTCAATCGTTGTTGTTCATGAAATAAAATATAGTGAAATTGATAATTGGAAAAAAAATAAAAATATTTTAACTAATTTCATCTCTTCATGGGCCGGAGATTGGCAAAATGAAAACTTAGATCAATATCTCAATTATTATGATTCAAAAGATTTTTATGACCACTATCGAGGTAACTTCATAGAATTTAAAAATTATAAGAGAGCAGTATTTTCTGGTCAGGGTAGTCCTAAAATTGAAATATCGAACTTATCACTCTTTCAATATCAAAAATATGCAATTGCAACTTTTAAACAATCATATACATCAAGTACCATTGAAGATATTGGCACAAAAATTTTATACTTAAAACAAAATGAATTTTACAAATGGAAAATAATATCTGAAGTATGGAGCAAACTTCCAAGACAACAACAAGAATCAGTTGCATTTAGACCATCAATGAGATTTTTTTCAAAAGAAAATAGTGAAATTGGAGAAGTTGTTACTCAATGAAAGATACGAAACAGAGAACAAATATCCTTTCACTTCTTGTCTATGAGCTAAAGACTCATCCTAAATATTACCAAATTAAAAAAAGTTTTTTCAAGTCTATTTTAATTGGCTTACCACTTGTCACATTAATAAGTGTGCTTGGAATTATTTCTTTAATTATTTATTTTAAAGAAATTAGAACCATAACAGTTCAAAAGGTACCCCCACTAGTAAAAAGACTTAAATCTGAAAAATCTGATTTAAGTTTACAAATAACTCAAAAAGAAAATTTAATTCAACAAATTCAAAATCGACTTGCAACAAATACAAACAATGTAAAATCATCATCTCCACTTACTGTCTATAATCCAGTAAATGGCCAGCAGGATCTGACCAAGACACCGGCACTAAATATAGAACAGCTTAAAATCTACAGAACATCAAATAACACCATAAATTTAGATTTTAGGCTTGTGAATCTTACCCCTAATAATAAAAGAATATCAGGCTTTGCAACAGTAATAATGAAAACAAGTTCTTCAATTCATTTTTATCCACCTAATATTTTAGAAAATGATTCATTTAATTTTAAATTTACTTCTGGTGAATCTTTTACAACTGCCCGATTTCGGCCATTTGCTGTCCGTTTTTCTCCCATAATCGAAGCAGAAAATGAGATAATTTTTAAAATATTAGTTTTTTCAAGAACTGGAGATATTATATTTCATGAAATAATTAATCATGTATTTCGATAACAAGGAAAATATGTCTGAACATAACGTAATAAATAATCAGTGTTTTTCATTTTTAGGAAAAAACTGCGAAATAAATGGAACATTTAAATTCTCTGGCCCCACTCATATCGCATCAAATATTGAAGGTACTATTATAATGCAAGATAACTCTGATCTATTTATTGAAAGAGATGCATTCTTTAAAGGTGATATTAAATGTCATAATATTGAAATTCATGGAAAGATACAAGGATCTATAGAAGCTACTGGACGTATACTTTTACACCCTCCTGCAAGTCTAGTTGGGGATATTATTGGAAAAGATATAATTGTTCAACCAGGTGCAAGTCTAAATATTACAGGCCATACTTTTGAAGAACCCAGTTTAAAAATTTAATAAATCAATTACTATTTTATAGATTCCTTAACCATTAATGATGCTTTTTTACCGTCGAAAACACCTTTTATCTTAGGTGATAACTCTTTCATTATGGCACCCATATTAGGATCTTCCATATTGGCTTTAATCTCTTGAATCATATTAACAACATCTTGTTCAGTTAACTGCTCAGGTAAAAACTCTTCTAGAATTACAACTTCCTGCCCTAAAATTTTTTTTTGCTCAGAACCTTCAGGATAAGAAGCAATAGAGTCTCTAACTTTTTTTGTATATGATATGACAATATCTAACTCAGCTATGGGTTTTTTAGACGTATCATTTTCTATAAACAATTTTTTCAGATAGCGTAGTGCATTTAATCTAATCTTATCTCTGGCCCTCATCGCATCTTTTATTTGATTACTAACTTCATTTTTTAAAGAATCCATATACTCTCCTTATCAATAAACAAATTTCTTATACGATACTTTTTTTATTTTACCAAATGATTTTAATTTTTTATAAATTGATTTATCACCAACCAAAACAATTATTTGATCTTTCCAATTAAAAATCTGTTTATAAAAATTCGTTAATTTTTCTTTTGAAATATTTTTTATATTTTCTTGATACTTATACATATTATCATAAGAAAGACCAATATGATCTAAATACAAAAGCTGATTTAAATAAGCAGATTTTGACTCGAATCTAAACGGATATCCTCCAGCAAGAAGTCCTTTGGCCCTCAATAGTTCATGATCTGGAAAATTACCCTTGTTGAGATTATCAAGTACATTTTTAATTGTAGTTAACATCTCTTCGATTTTTTTGTTATCAGTACTAGTCATAATTCCTGATCTTCCATAATCCTTCTGTCTTGCTGCAAACGCTGATATACCATAGGTCAATCCTCGCTTAACCCTTACCTCTCGCATTAATTT
>DAOVTR010000074.1 GCA_030633015.1 Bdellovibrionales bacterium | reverse complement strand
ATCAATCGTACCATACTTATTTATTCGTGATGGTTTTTTTATTTTATCAGACTTCTTTTTTAAATTCCCTGATCCTATGGACTTAGATATTGTTTTAATTATCCACGAAAATCTAGCTGGAATTGTCCCGGCCAAGTGGAGGGATAAGGTTTTATTTTACCGGTTTCATTTATCCAATAATTCATTGTTTAAAAAACAAGACGCTAGTAAGGTTTTAGTAAAGGGCATTGTCTCAGAAAGTTTTTTTTCTAACGATTTCTTTTATAAACAATTAAATAATATTTTATTGGAAAAAAAAGTTAAAAAGTTTTATTTTTATTTTGAGTTTAAAGGCCATGATGTTTTTAATTCCCAACTTCTAAAGAATAAGGATGTTGTTACTAATAAGGTTAACGTTCTAACTTATATTTGTAATAAAGTGGGAAGTAGTGCTTGTTTTGTTTCTTGGGAAGACGTCAAAGATATTATTTCATCCGAATCATTAGAGTTTTTAGATTTAAATGAAAAAATGTTTGTTTTGGCTGACGATTATACATCTAATTATCTTGTGACAAATGGAAGCGTTCCTACTTTTAAAGAAAAACGTCTCATTGCTAAAGATGAAATATTTCTTAACGTTTCACAAAATCATGGAATTGTTGTCAGTAGTGAGCCTAAAGACGGAATAAAGAATCTTGACGAAGAACTGCGTGAAATTAATAAACTATCAGAAAATGAAAAAGTAAGTTTATATAAATCTAATAAAAAATACTTATTAATGAACTTATGTAGGCAAAAAACGGATGACTTTATTTGGTATTATGATTGATTTTTGTTTAAAGTCAGTTTAAGCAGTTCAATTTCTTTTTGCTGCTTTTGGGTAATTTCATATAACTCTTTAACCGCTTCAGTCAAAAAAGGAGTCATTTTTGAGTAGTTTATTGCAAGATGACCGCTATCATCTTTTGCTACAATTTCTGGAATAACTTGAGATAGATCCTGAGCAATAAATCCTACTTGTTTATAAGTATTAAATTTACGTTCAGGATAGTCCTCTTGATTCCACTTCCAATTTACTGCTTTTATTTTCAAGAGCTTGTCTAAGCTGTTTTCAACTGAAGTTATCTCTTTTTTTAGTCTAATATCAGATCCTGCAAAAACATCTAAATATAAACTTTCGTTTAAAACTTCTTCTTCAATTTGCTCTAAACTATATTCTTTTACACCACCAAATACATAAGCTTTATCTTGTTCATTGGTATTCTTGTCACTCATAATTAGTCCTAATTTTATATTAATTTTTATTATTATAGCTGATTTAAATAATTCATACAAGTGTCAAAATGGTCGGAGCGAGAGGATTCGAACCTCCGACCCCTTGCTCCCAAAGCAAGTGCGCTACCAAACTGCGCTACGCTCCGACAAAAAAGACTTGGTGGACATAACATATTTAAAAAATTCAACTTTGGCAATTTCTTTCCTTAAAGAATTTCTCCGCAAATTTACAAGCTTGAGCGCGATGGGAGTGAGCTTGTTTCCAATCAGGTATTTGGGCAATGGTTTTAGTTTTATCAGGGTAATCATTTGGATGAAAGACAGGATCATATCCAAAGCCATCTTTTCCTTTAAGCTCATGGCCAATAGTGCCAGAAAATCTTCCTTCAAAAAAATAATACTCATCTGTTGAGAGGTAAATACAGAGAATACAGATAAAATATGCTTGACGATTTATCTGATTATCGAGTTTTTTTAAAAGTAGTTCAGCTCTTTGGGGGTCTGTTAGATTTTCTCCGCCAAAACGAGCAGAGTGTATACCTAGTTCATCAGGCAGAGATTCAACTATAATTCCAGAGTCATCTGAAATTATAGGTTTGTTAAATTTGTTGTAATAACTTTGAGCCTTTTTAAGTGCATTTTCATGAAATGTATCGCCATCTTCAATTACTGAAAGTTTTTCGGTTGATGGTTTTACAGATATTAAATTATGACTAAAAAGTTCACTGAACTCTTGGGCCTTATGGTCGTTACTTGATGCTAGAATTAGTTCTAGCATTTATAAAAGGGCCTTCTCTTGAGCTGCATAAACATCTTTAAGGGCCACGCCAGCACATTCAACAAGTCCATTAAGTTCATCAAGGCTAAAGGGAGCCCCTTCCGCTGTTCCTTGAATTTCAATAAATTTACCATTATTGGTCATAACAATATTCATATCTGTGTTACAAGTTGAATCTTCATCATAGTTAAGATCAGCAATAATTTTACTATTTTTATTAATTCCAACACTAATAGCACCAACTGCTTCTTTAATAGGATCTTCACTGATTAATCCATCTTTTAAAAGTTTATTAATGGCTAGTTTTAGGGCGACATATCCTCCAGAAATAGATGTCGTTCGTGTACCACCATCGGCAACCAGCACGTCACAGTCAATTGTAATGGATCTCTCTCCTAGTTTTTTAAGATCCATAATTGAGCGCAATGATCGCCCAATAAGCCTTTGGATCTCCATTGTTCGTCCACCAACTTTCGCTCTTTCTCTTCTTGCTCTTGTATGAGTTGATCCTGGAAGCATGGAGTATTCTGCCGTGATCCAACCTTGCTCTTTTCCCCTTAAAAAAGGAGGGACAGACTCTTCAACTGTTGCTGTAATATGAATTTTGGTATTGCCGAATTCTGCAATAACACTTCCTGCTGCATATGGATTAATAGAAGGTGTAATTTTGATCTCTCTTGGATTTGTTCTTTCAATTTGTGACATTGGGACTCCATTAAGTAATATAAGCTTTTGAAATTTAGAGTAATTCATACTATATACAATATAGATTTTCCAGTGATTATAAGGGTGTCCAATGAAACAGATTCATTTTGCAAATATTAATTCTACTCAATTATATCTTGTAGAGAATTATCAACAACTTATGACCGAAGATAGTGACGTGTTGATCTCGAGTGATTTTCAGTCTAATGGCATTGGACGGAGTGATAACTTATGGGATGACTCTTATCAGTCATTGGCATTTTCTTTTCTTTTAAGGCCTAATGAACTTCCAACAATTACACCAATAGAAATTGGGCTTTTGGTCAGAGATGCTATTTCGACTCTTTATGGTGTTGATCTTTTTTTAAAATGGCCTAACGATCTTTTGACAAAAGACGGAAGAAAATGTGGTGGTGTTCTTTGTAAGTTTGAATCCGAGGGAGTCATTATCGTTGGAGTTGGAATTAATTTGCACCCTCCTAATCAAGAAATAGATTCTTCTAAATATATAACTCCAGTAGGATATGTGATGAAGAGTGAGCTTAATTCCAAAATAAATTTGAAAGATGATTGTCTTAATATTTATGAGTATATTTTAAAAAACAGAGTTGGTAGTGAAGAGGTAAAAAAAAGGTGGCAAGAAAAATGCCTTCATATGAATAAGAGTGTTGTTATGTTTGATAAGGACTTTTCTTTAACTGGACGATTTATAGGTTTAGGGCAAATAGGGGAGGCATTATTGAAAATTGATGGCAAAGTTAAAAAAATCGTATCAGGTCATTTAAATTTAATTTAAAATAAAATAATTTCATCATCATCAAATTCAGCTTTCCAAGTCATTTGTGGAGGAGTGCTTGATTTATCACCATAAATTTCAACACCGTTTAATCCAATCATTACCCAGCCATAATTTAGAGTTTTTGCAGAATAATATCTAGAAGTAAACCAATCACTAATATCAAAATAAATATTGTTCTGATCACTATCTTCGGTAGGTATAAGTTGTTCGATACACTCTTCTTCGATATAGTCTCCACCTCTTTTTTTCCATTTTTTATTTTTTCTAG
Source organism: Bdellovibrionales bacterium (assembly GCA_030633015.1). Next base: position 3,600 of record DAOVTR010000074.1, on the reverse strand, counting down.
AAAATGGGTTAGAGATATACCAGGTTGACAGCATCATCCAATTTTTAGTGAGGGGGCAAATTTTAATTGTTGTATTATTAATACTATTTTTAATTACAGGGGTAATGCTTAACAACATTCTTTTTTCTTCGTTTATAATTACGTCAGGAGAAAGCTCTTCTAATTTGTCTAACCGAAGTAGTAGTCTTTGCTTAATCGATAAAGTATAAGTTTTTTGAGTGTATGTTGATTTATCTCTAATGGATTTAATATCTTCACATATGAGTTTCACAGAATCTATTGGATAGATTTCTGTATAGTTTTCGGGTTCACCATCTCCGCATGAATATATTAGTGTTAAAAATGTAATTGTTAATAAATATTTCATAAAATTAATTTGAAATTAATCCCCATACTTCCTTGACCAATTCCAACTCCAACAAGATCTCCCATTTGATCTAAGTCAGAACCAGCAGAAGAGTCTAAGAGTATTTTTCCGTATCCTTCTATAATAAAACTATCAAAATTATAGCTAAATTCACTTCCAACATTAAAAATACGATTTCTTTCATTTCCACTTGAAAATACAGCAGAATCAAGCGTTTTAACTTCAGGATCTTTTGAAAGTAACATTTCTGCTAAGATACCTATTTTCATTTTTTTAATACCTTTGTAACCGGCCCGAATTCTAATAGTTGTTATTGCTTCAAAGTTATAAACGTAGTCAATGTTACCTATTTTTTCCTCTACCTTTGACCTCGATGTATGTTCAAGATCGTTTTGTAAATATGATGTTTTAGTTTCTTTATTCATAGAGATACCAACTTTAAAAACATCTCTTCCAAGTAGGGAGTTTTGAATTTCTTCATTTGATAATGTATTCATATTGTATTGAAGGTAACCTTCAATATCAAATTTCTTAACAGTCCACAGCAACATTCTTGCAGAAAGTCCTAGAGGGCCCATTAAGGAAGCAGAGTCAGTTGTAAGATATGTAATATCAATACCAATGCCGAGTGCACTTAATTTGCTGCCAAAGGGATATAAGTGACTTGATAGTTTGTACATCTGATTTATTGGAAGAGAAAAGGCCTTCGTAATTGTATCTTTAGGTTGTTTAAAAGTCGTAACTGAAAGACCAAAAGTTGAAGGCATATTAACTCTAGAGTGTTTTTGAGGTAAGTTTTTTGAGGTCTCTTTGTTATATAAGTTTAAAAGTTGAGGTGCAACGTTTGATACTGCCTGTTTTACTTGGTCAAAAGAGCTTTCTGGAGAGGTAATTGCCAGAGTTATCTTTGTTACGATTTTTTCATTTTTATTAATGTTTTCTGGGAGTGCTCGATGGAGTGCCTCATGTATATGAAGAGAAATTAGTTGTTTCATGGAAAGTTTATTTGCTACTGGAAAAAACCGTGTAGGGGCGTAAGGTCTTGGCATTGTTCTGGCATATACTAAACCTTCGAGCCCACTATGATATGCGCCCATCTCTTCTAATCGCTCCGCGGAAACGTTTTTATTTGTTATGTATATTTTATTATTTTCTAGTTCTGGAATTAATGATCCGAGACCAGGTATTCCCTGAATGTTTAATTGTTTAAGAAGTGTTGTCGCAAGTTTTTGTGATTGGATAAGCTTACCTTTAGTAATCAGCTGAAAACCCTCCAAGTCAGTTCCATCATCACCATTGCCAACTTTTGTTGGTGCAGCAACTGTCTGCGTACTTAAAAATAATAAAATGAAAATATATTTAATGAGTGGGTTCAATTGTTGCTCCAGTGGTTAGTTCAAAAAGTGAGGTTTCTAGTTGATAAACTTTGTTTTTATTTTGTTTATCATTCGAATACTTTTTTACGAGCTTATCAAGGAATTTAGAAATATCCTTTTTAATAGCAGGCAAATCATTTGGGTCAATCGCTAGTCCTAGCCCCGTGATATCACGGTTATTTATGTCTTGTGTTTCGAGGGCATTTAAGGCCTTGTTTAGCATCTGTTGATGATAGTTTCTTATGGCAGTAGAAGGAATTCCTTCTGGTGATAAAATAAAATCATTGTTAACTTTCAAGGTGTTTTTTTGTTTTTTTATAAGTCCAACTCTAATCATTTTCTCAACAGATTCTTTTACTTGTAAAATATTAAGTCCTAATTTTTTTGCAATCCATGAGTAATTCCATCGAAAATTATCACATTCGCTTAAATTAAGAATGGCAAAGTAATACCAGTCAGAGACAATATCAAAAACATCATGAGTTAAAGATTTTTTATGAAGGTCCATATCATTATCATCAAATATTTCATTAATATTTCCATAATGGCCAGATTCCAAATCAATTAGTTTTACAAAGTGGCGAGCCTCTTCTTTATTGTATCCAAGAGCTTTTGTAATTTTTAGTGCTGACTTTATTGTTAATGGTCTAATGGATCTCATTATTTCAGAAAGCTCTCCTGGGGCCAGACTAAGAGTTCGAGCGAAGGCGCGCTGTGAATATTGAGAATTTACAGATACTCTTCTTAAAAATTCATCTTTTAAAATTTCAAGATAACTATTTTTTTCAATCATTTTTTGTCCGTGTTATTTAGAATAGCACATTTTGGAACGAGGTGTTCCAAAATGTATTATTTTCATAGTTTACTTTTTAATAAATTGAAAATTCCCAATGACTTCTTCTCCATTCCTATCAATTAAAATAATGGGCCCTGAAAAGTTTCCTAGTGAATAAATATTTCCAAAAAAGAAGAGACTTGTATCATCGTTGAGTCGATATTCAATTTCAATAGCTGGAGTGTAGTAGTCAACCAGGTCATCTATTGAAAAATTATTTTTAACCAAAACATAGCTGTTGCCCTCAAAAGAGATGCTTTGTTTTTTAGCAGAAAGATTAAAAAAATCAAATCCATCGAGATTAATGGAAAAGGATTTAATTTCTTGTATATTTGAATGAGAACTAGTGTTCAGCTCTATCTGTCCACACCATTCACCTAAGTATTGTCTGTAGTAGGCGCTATCTGTCTTTGCATTAAAGGATTGCTTCATATGTGAAATTAGTTCAGATGAATAAGTACTAATTCCATCTTTATCGGTAGTAATTGTTGGCTTGGTTATTATTGTATCTAGGGATCCTCTTAAAACATAATCATTTTTGCTTATGTTTGCATTTAGTGAGTATGTGATTTCATATTCATTATATAGTTTTAGTGATTTTGAATTTACATAAATAGAGCTTGTTTCTCCTAAGTCGTCAGAAATATTTTCTCCTCCTGAAAACTCATTTGTAGGCCCTTGTCCAAGCTTGAATCGTTCATCGAAAGATTCCTCTATTTGGAAAAGGTCTAAATTCAAGCTGTTAAATAGTTCTTTTTCTTTGTCTGTGAGTCCATTTCTTTGAAGTTCTATCAGTATATCGTGACGCCCATTTTCATTCGTAATAAAAAGGGTCATCTCTAAGTCAGAGTCCTCTAAATTTGTTTCATATTTTCCAGAAATATCGAAAGCATTATTTTGTCTAAGATCAATTTCTTCGTCAGACAAGTCACAACTTATTAGTGGTAGAAGCATAATAAGTAATAAAAAAATATTTTTAATCTGTGCAGTCATAGTTTCCTCCGTATAATTGCTAGTTGGTT
>DAOVTR010000051.1 GCA_030633015.1 Bdellovibrionales bacterium | reverse complement strand
TAGAAAAGATAAGTGAAAAGCATAAATTTGAAAGGCCAAAGGGAGTTGTTTATAGTTTAGAAAACAATAGTCCTGTTTATTACGAAGCTTTAAATGGAGTTATTAATAATATATCAAACCGTATTTTTTTAGATGGTGATGTTTCAATTCAGTCTGATCAATCAAATATTAAAGCAGACTCAATGTTATATGATTTAAAAAAAGAAAATATTTTAGCAAAGGTAAATGTTAAGACAACAAGTATCTCTGTGTCGGGAGATGATCATATTTTTATAAATTCTAAGCAAGCGCAGTATTTTCCAAATCAAAAAATTTTAAAATACAAATATGATGTTGAAGGAATAATTAAAAGGAAAAAGAAGTATGAGGATAATATTGTCTTTTCAGCAGATAATATAGTGTTAGATCAATCTAAAATGGAGATTAGTTTGGATGGAATGGTTGAATTAAGTAGAGCGCAAGTAAATGCAAATGCCCATAGCGGAATAATTTATTTGGATAACTATAACAAAAAACTCAAGTATTTTGTACTAAATGACGATGTTCAGATAAATGAGAAGGTATCCATTGGAAGTGGAAAGTATCTAAAACGTAAAGCATTTGGTGAGCAGCTTGAGGCAATTATTAGTGAGGATTTGATGGTTTTAACTGGATACCCGAAGGTATTTCAAGGAAAGGATATAATTAGAGGGAATAAAATAATTTTGAGAGAAAATAATGAGTTAATAGAAGTTGATGATGCAAGTACTAATTTTAATATTAGATAGATTGAGGTTGTAGTGAAAGCATTTTTGGAAGCTGTTGGATTAAAAAAAACTTTCTCTGGTCGAGCTGTTGTAGACAATGTTGCTATGAGAGTAGAGCAGGGAGAAATTGTTGGATTATTGGGACCAAATGGTGCTGGTAAAACAACATCTTTTTATATGATGGTTGGACTAATTAAAGCTGATCAAGGGAAAATTACGTTATCAGAAGAAGATGTGACGTTATATCCTATTCATAAGCGTGCATTAAAAGGAATTGGTTATCTTCCTCAAGAGGCTTCAATATTTCGAGATTTATCAGTCGAGGAAAATATTTATTCAGTTTTAGAAAATAGGGCGATACCACTTTCAAAAAAGAAAACTCTTTTAAATACTTTAATAAAAGATTTTGGACTTGGTGGAATTAGAAAATCCAAGGGCGCTTCCCTGTCTGGAGGAGAGCGAAGAAGGGTTGAAATTGCGCGATCTTTAGCTCTTGAACCTAAATTTGTTTTATTAGATGAACCTTTTGCAGGAGTTGACCCTTTAGCTGTAAATGATATTCAAAATATAATTATAGGTCTTAGAGAAAGAAATATTGGTGTTTTGATTACTGATCATAACGTTCGCGAGACGTTGGGCATTGTTGATCGAGCTTATATAATGAATAGTGGTCAGTTGCTTGTTAGCGGAACACCAGAGCAAATAATTAGCGATGAAAATGCTAAGAAATTTTATCTTGGTGAAGAATTTAAAATGTGATTGTGAGAAAAATATGGCAATAAAATTATCACAAAGTTTAAAGCAGACTCAAAATTTGATGATGACGCCTCAGCTTCAGCAGGCGATAAAGCTTTTAACGATGACCCATTTAGAAATGAGTAATGTCATTGCAGAAGAAATGGTTGAAAACCCACTGCTTGAAGAGTCTGGCATTGATTCCGGTCCAACAGGGTTAGGAGGAGATGAAGATTATAAAGTTGATAAGTCAGAAAGACAAAATCAAGAGATTGCTTCAGATAATTTTGATAATAAAATTTTAACAGCAAATGATGATTTTGATTGGAATAGCTATGTGGAAACCTACAATAGCACAAGCTATGCTCCGTCAATGGCCACTCCTAATTTTGATGATCTTCCCAATTATGAAAATATTGTATCTAAGGGTATGAGTTTAGCTGACCATTTAGAGTGGCAGCTACGCATGGAAACGTTGACTGATGAAGAATGGAAACTTGCTCAGGAAATTATTTATAATATAAATGATGATGGATATCTGGAGCTTCCGTTTGATGATGTAATTGCTCATAGTGAGCTTAAGAGAGATCATGCATTCGAAATTTTAAATATTATTCAAAGATTGGATCCTGTTGGTTGCGGAGCTGAAAATATTACTGATTGTTTACTTGCTCAAGCAAGAATTATGGAAGAGAGATCTCCGTTGCTCGAAGAGTTAATAACAAAGTACTTAAATGATTTGAAAGTTAGTAATTACGATAAAATATGTAAAGAGACAGGTGCGTCAGTAGAGGTAATAAAGTCTACTGCACTTTTATTGCAACATTTTAATCCTCAGCCAGGAAGATTAGTCGCACCAGAGGAAACTCACTACGTCGTTCCAGATATATATGTTCATGAAGGTGGGGGGGGGGTTGTTGGTGAGGTTAATGATGATGGTGTTCGGCGGTGAAAAATTTATAAATTATATCAAACGCTTTTAAAATCATAACAAAATAGTGCAGAAACAACAGAGTATGTTAAAGAAAAATTACGTTCAGCAATGTGGCTTATAAAATCCATCCAAAATAGGCAGAGAACAATTGTTAAAGTTGCAGAGGCTATTATTGTACAACAAAAAGATTTTTTTAAAAAAGGCCCACGGTTTTTAAAACCAATGGTATTAAAAACAATAGCCAATGATATAGGTATGCATGAATCAACCGTTTCAAGAGTAACTACTAATAAATATATGCATACGCCAATAGGACTATTTGAGCTTAAATATTTTTTTAATTCAGGAATAGGTGGAAAAAATGGAGGAGTAGATGTTTCTAGCCATGTTTTAAAAATAAAAATTAAAGAATTAATAGAAAGTGAGAATCCTAAAAGGCCGTTATCAGATCAAAAAATAGCACAACTGTTATCGAGACAAGATGTTTCTATCGCTCGTCGTACAGTTGCAAAATATAGAGAAATATTAGGAATTTTATCATCATCTAAAAGAAAGGTGAAATAAGGAGTATTATTATTATTTAGAAATTAACAATTTTACTAAAAAGGAATGATTTATGAATTTGACAATTTCGTTTAAGCATTTAGAACATACCCCATCCTTAGATCAAAAAATAAGATCTAAAAGTGAAAAGTTAGAAAAGTATTTTGATGGAAAATTTTCAGTTAAGTGGACTTGCTATGTTAAAGAAAAAAAGCATTATGCTGAAATTGATGTCAGTGGCCCTAGAGTCGCATATCACGCAACAGCAGATTCAGATAATCTTTATAAATCTTTAGATAAGGTTATTCATAAAATTGAAAGACAGTTATCAAAAAAGAAGCAAATAGGAAAAAATCACATCCATCGTAAACCAGAGGATCTTGAAATTCTTGATCCTGAGGATGCCTGGGCCGATTATGATGAAAATAAATTTGATGATGTTGCATATTAGTTAAGTATTTGAAAATAAGCGGTAGTTATTAATAACTACCGCTTATTAATCTATATATTTTTCAACTAGTTAAAAGCTTTTCCATGTTTGTGGTATGTAAAATGAATGTTATTTCAAAAAGTTATCATATCAATGCTTATGGCATTTGCTCTGTTTTCATGTGGTGTAAATGAAGATCTAGAAAAATCTTATTTTATGCAATCTCAAGTTAATCAATGTTTTGAAAATTTATCTGATAGTGATCAAATTAAAGTTGATCTTAAATCTTTGCAAACTGTTATAAGAAATAAGGTTATTAGTTTGGAAGATTTAGATAAAAGAAATAAATCTTTCAACAGGATAGGGGCAGTAGAACTGGACGGTGATAATAATGGATCAACTCCTTATAAAAAGCGAATATTAAATGATGAATATTTCAATAAAAAATTAAAATCACTAGAAAGAGATTATAATTATTTATTAAAGTGGATTGATCAAATTGATAATAAAAACACAAGGTTAATAAATGCTTCAATACATAGATTTAAGTATCTCCTTTCAAAATTAATGGTATTAAATTCACTAAGAGATCGCTGGATGAGTAGAAAATGTATTTCATTATATGATGACAAATTTAATCAAAGTGTTGATCTGCTAGGCTACATTGATAAAAATGATTTTTTATCTACAAAATCAAAAGAAAATTATTTAAAAGAAACCCTACCACCCCAAATATATAAAAAGTTTTATGGAATATTAAATAAAAAGGATAAATTTAAGTGTATTTCAACAAACAAAAAAACAATTTTATATGTAAATTTTAAGTCTAAAAGCAAAGAAATTCAAACACTAGTGAATGAGTCTTTGGCCCAATATTGGAAAAGTAAAAAATTTATGGTTAAAGCAAGATGGAATGATCGTAAATCTAGCAAAGTTATAAATATATCTTTTACTAAAGAAAAAGTTTCAAAACATTTAATGTTAACAGATCACTATATTTATCTATCCAAATCTGACATGAATGATAAAAATATTGCCCTAAAAGTTTTGGCCCATGAAATTGGGCACGTTTTTGGTTTTAAAGATTGCTATGTTGAGTTTTTTGATTGTCCGTTGCAAGAACTAATATATTATGAGATAGATAATCAGGATTTAATGTGTTCACTAGCGGGAAATGTCTTAGAGAAGCATTTTATTAAATTAAAGAAATTTAAGTGTGATGAAAAATAATTATTCTAATTTATATATTTTAATGTCAAAAGAAGACTTGGGTGATGAAGAGACGGAGCACAGTGGAACAATTACCATTAAGCAAGAAAAGACTAAAAAACCGCCATTATATAAAGTTTTATTGCATAATGATGATTATACAACCATGGAATTTGTAATTTTGGTTTTAAAGTCAGTTTTTAATCTTTCAAATGATAGTGCTCAGAAAATAATGTTTGAAGTACATGAAAATGGGATCGGATTATGTGGAATTTATACATATGAAATTGCAGATGCCAAATTAAAAAAAGTACTTACGATGGGTAAAGATGAAGGGTTTCCCTTAAAATGCACCATTGAAGTGGAATAAAATATGCTAGGACACAATTTAGACTATATTTTTAATATTGCTGTAAAAAAAGTAAATGAACTAAAACATGAATATCTAACTATAGAAGCAGTATTTTGGGCAATTCTTCATGATAATAGTATTTCTGATCTGTTAAATTCGTTGGATGTGAATATTGAGACTTTAAAACTAGAAATTAACAGTTTTTTTGAAAACCAGGATAGTTTTAGTATTTTAACTGATGAACAAATCAGTAATCTTTCAAAAATTCAATTTGAAAGTGATGATATTAGAAAAATAGCTCAAGATAGTGGTATTTTGTATCAACCAGAAATTACACCAGCTTTACATTTAGTTTTGCAAAAAGCAGCAATTCATGTTCAGTCGTCTGGCAAAAAGGATATATTATCCATTCATCTTTTAGTTTCTATGTTTGAATCTAAGGATTGTTTTTCAGTATATCTTTTAAACGGCCAAGGGTTGGATAAATTTAAACTTTTAAATGCTGTAGCTCACGGTGCTGACCAACCTTTAACGGATAAAAACAATATTGATCTAAATGGTGATAACTTGTTATCTGTAGAAAAATCTTCTTCAAAATTTTTAATAAATTTAAACGAATTGGCCAAAAATAAGAAAATTGATCCTTTAATTGGCAGAGAGAGTGAAATTAGGCGGATTGCTCAAATTTTATGTAGAAGAAGAAAAAGTAATCCTCTTCTTATTGGAGATGCTGGAGTAGGAAAAACTGCAATTGCTCAGGGGTTAGCGTGGTCAATCGTTAATAATAAAGTACCTTCAAAATTAAACCAGATGGTAGTTTATTCTTTAGATCTTGGAGCGTTATTGGCCGGTAGTAAGTATCGAGGAGAATTTGAGCAGAGGTTTAAGTCTGTAATTGATGATATTTCAAAGAAGAATGAGTCAGGTAATCATGCTATTTTATTTATTGATGAACTACATACAATTATGGGCGCAGGAGGAACTGGAGGGGGAAGTGTTGACGCCTCAAATCTTTTAAAGCCCGCTTTAAATTTGGGTAAATTAAAGTGCATGGGCAGTACTACGTATGATGAGTATAGAAAATATTTAGAAAAAGATAGTGCATTTATCAGAAGGTTTCAGACAATTGATATACTTGAACCAACCTATAATGAAACATTGAAAATTTTAGTGGGGTTAAAATCTTACTTTGAAGAGCATCATGGTGTTAATTATTCAAATCAAGTCTTGAAATCTGCAATAGATTTATCTCAAAAATATATTACTGATAGAAAGTTACCTGATAAGGCAATAGATGTAATAGACGAGGCAGGGGCATATGCTCAAATTAAAGGTAATAAAAATAAAATAACGATTAAAGATATTGAAAGTGTTATTTCATCAATTTCTAAAGTTCCAATGCAAACAATTTCATCTGATGAAAAAGAGAAACTACATAAATTACGAAATAATCTAGGGAGAGTCATTTTCGGTCAGGATGAAGCCTTAGATATGGTTTGTGATGCTATTTTATTAACTAGATCTGGATTAAGGCAATTTGAGAAGCCTCAAGCATCTTTTATATTTGCTGGGCCTACAGGTGTTGGCAAAACTGAACTTTCAAAACAGTTAGCAACTTATCTTGGTATTTCATTTAAACGCTTTGATATGTCTGAATATATGGAAAAACATTCAGTTTCTAAGTTAATTGGAGCTCCACCAGGTTATATTGGGCATGATAATGGAGGATTATTAACAGATACAATAAAAAAATCCCCTTACAGTATATTGTTGCTCGATGAAATAGAAAAGGCTCATGCTGATATTTTTAATATTTTACTTCAAGTTATGGATCATGGAACACTTACTGATTCTCATGGGAGAGTTACTGATTTTAGAAATACAGTTATTATTATGACAACCAATGCAGGTGCCAAAGAAGTTGATTCTGGAATGATTGGCCTTGGAGAGATATCTCAAAATAATACCTCCACAAAGTTAAAAGCGGCAATAAAGAGTTTTTTTACGCCAGAATTTAGAAATAGGCTTGATGGAATTATATATTTTAATAAATTATCCCATGAAAATATTCTAAATATTGTTGATAAATTTTTATATCAGTTAGAATTACTGCTTTTAGAGAAAAAAATAAGGTTAACAGTTACTGATGAAGTGAAAAATTGGCTAGTTGATACAGGATTTGACTCTAAAATGGGTGCAAGGCCAATTGAAAGAGTAATAAATGATAAAATAAAAAGAATTTTATCTAAGGAAATACTCTTTGGAAGACTTTCGAAGGGTGGAGATGTTGAAATTTCTCTTTTGAATATTGAAAATGAAGATAATTTGATTAAAAGTGAACTTTTTTTCCGCTTTTTATAATATTCCTGTCTTTTTTTTATAAAAATTAAATTTACACAAAAAATTGGATGAAATTTTTTAATTTGAATGAAATTTGAAGTTAATTTCTATATTTTTAGATGTTTTTAATCAAAATAAAAATTAATAATTCAAAAATTCATTAATAATCAAATTTAAAATCATTTATTGGGTAATTTTTCAACAAATTTTCATTTTACAAGCAAAGAAATACTAATTTTTACCAATGAAGCATGAGAAAATTAACGATTTTCAGTTAAAAAGAACTTATTTGCGAATATTTTTATATAAAAATATAATTTTATAATTTTTTTTAAAAAAGTAGCGAAAAGATTGGAATATTATTTTTTTTATGTGAAAAAATTGTTTTTTCTACTATGTTTTACAAAAAAAAATTAATATTTTTATAAATCATGTCGAAATAAAGATGAAAATAAAAAATAAACTTTTAAAAGTTATTTTTTGCATTTAAAAAAATAATTTTTGTTATTTTTTGTTTGCGTTAAAATAATTTTATGTTTATCCTTATAGTATAAGTTTAATTAACAGGAGGATTTCCATGGCCAAGAAAAAGGTTGTAAAGAAAAAAGCTACTAAGAAAAAAGTAGCAAAAAAAGTTACTAAGAAAAAAGTAGCTAAGAAGAAAGTAGTTAAGAAAAAAGCTACTAAGAAGAAAGTAGCTAAGAAAAAAGTTACTAAGAAGAAAGTGGCTAAGAAAAAAGTAGTTAAGAAGAAAGCTACTAAAAAGAAAGTTGCTAAGAAAAAAGTAGCAAAGAAAGCTACTAAGAAAAAAGTTGCTAAGAAGAAGTAGTAAATAGTTTTATTTACAAAAATAAAGACGGCCCTTTTAAGGGCCGTTTTTGTTTTTAGGTATTAATTTGAGTCAAAAACACTATATTTTTCCGAAGATTATTTACAATAATCATTAAAATTGTTAATTTTCACACTCTTTAACCTTTAAAAAGTAGTAAATTGGGTGAATACAAGTTTTTCAGTTAGCGATAAGAGTAAAAAAGAACTAAAAGTTTGGGTTAAAACTTTTGGCTGCCAAATGAATTATCATGATTCTCAAAGAATGCTTTCTAATTTGCAAGATTTAGGCTTTAAGCAGACTTTTAAGCGAGAAGAAGCTGATCTTGTTCTTTTTAATACTTGCGCCATTCGAGATTTAGCAAATTCTAAATTTTATTCTAGTTTAGGTGAAATTAAGCATGATAAAAATAACAATAATAGTTTAATCGTTGGGATTGCTGGATGCATTTCACAAATTGAGGGTAAGGAACTCCTTAAAAAATATAAACATCTTGATTTTGCAATTGGAACAGATGTTATTGATCAAATTAATGAGGTCGTTTATCGAATAATCAATAATGAGAGCAAAATTTTAATAAATTCTGTTGATAAAAGTAGTAATTATTCAATTG
>DAOVTR010000092.1 GCA_030633015.1 Bdellovibrionales bacterium | reverse complement strand
TATGATTTACGATTGCTTATTAGGTAGCTCAATTACAAAGGTGGTATTTTCCTTACTTTCATCCAAGTAGAATAGACCATTTTGGTCTTCAATAATTTTGTTAGCAAGACTTAATCCAAGACCAGTACCTTTTCCTACTTCTTTTGTAGTGAAAAATGGTTCAAAAATTTTATTTTTTATTTCTTCAGGTATTCCAGGTCCTGAATCAGATATTTCAAAGATAATATTACCTTTGGATTCATTTAGATAAATTAAAGTTTTTATCCAGTGTTGATCGTAACTTTGATCTATAATATCTAAAATAGCATCATAAGCGTTATTTAAAAGATTAATAAAAACTTGGGAAAAACTTATTCTTTTGCACCAGACAGTCATATTGGGATCAATCTTTGTGGTATCAATTTCTAGTATAATACCTTGAGATTTAAATTTATCACGTGCCATCGAAATGGCATCTTCAACAATCTCTAATATTTTTGTATTTGAAGCTTGCTCATTTGTAGTGTCTCTAGATAGATTTCTCATGCTTATAATAATTTTGCTCATGCGAGCAATACTTTCTTCAATGCCAATAATCGCTTTATTACATTTGCCTTGATCAAGTTCTGGTGCATTTATAACTTTTTTTATAATTTTGGTATTTCCAGAGATAACAGTCAGAGGGTTGTTAATTTCATGGCCAATACCAGCTGATAGTTCTCCAAGGGCAGATAATCTAGAGGCCAGAAGAGTTTTTACTTTTTGCTCCTCTAACTGCTCAGTTCTTTGTAGGACTCTATCTCTGAAAATATCTGCTGATCTTTCAGCAAGGGCCTGTTTCTCTTTGGTCATATTTACTTTTTGAATTAACTCTTCTGGAGAAATATTAATATTCAACAGTAAATTTTGATAGTAATCATTTAATTTAATTTGCTCTAGATCTGTTATCAGTTTACTGATTTTAAGTTTTTCGTTTGCACTAGAAGTACCAATGTGGCCGGCCATAAATCTTTCAACTCCATTTTTTAATTTTGAAAGTCTCAATAGATCAATAGATTCAATATCATTAAGTTTTAGGTCATCTGAAATTTCGGTTATGAAATCTTCAGTTTGATTTAATGAAAAATAATCTAAAAAGATGTTTTTGATTATTTTAATTTTAGGTTTTAAAAGGATGTCATTAGGAAGATCAAGAGAATATTTATAATTATCAATTTCTGTAACTGAAAAGAAATCCTCTGCAATTCTTATCTCTTTAATTGATTGTGGAAACAGTAAAGTTCCAATAAAAAAACCACTCCCATTAAATAAAGCAGTCCAAAAGAAACTATGAATAATCTTATTAACATTATCTAAGAAAAAAAGATTCTCTGGTCTTAAAAATGATAATCCAAATGGGCCCATTTCCATCATTTGCGTATTCCACCAACCGGTTTGAATAATTAATGGAAGTACTAACGTATAAAACCAGACAATAAATCCGAGTGTGACTCCTATTATTGCTCCAGTTTTACTTGCTCTTTTCCAAAAAAGTGCACCAAAGATCATGGGGGCAAATTGAAATGTTGCAATAAAAGAGATCATTCCAGTTGTCGTTAGGGACGTATGATCTGTTGAAAATTTAAAAAACATATATGAAATAAAAATTAAAAAAGTGGCTGTTGCCCATCTCGCTTGCAGTATGTAGTGATTTAATTTTTTTAATGAGTTAAATTTATTTATAAAAGGGATAATAAGATTATTGCTTACAATATTAGTAATAGTTAGTGTCGAGATAATAATCATACTGAGTGAAGCAGCAAACCCTCCTAGAAATGTGATAAGTAAAATTATAGGATTATTTTCTAGGTATGGAATTATTAAAATAAAATAGTCTGCAGAAGCTAGATCTAGATTTAACATTAAACCTGCAGCAGCAATTGGCAGAACAAATAAATTAATAAGTAGTAGATAGATTGGAAACATCCATCGGATAAATTTAATATGGTTGGTGTTTACATTTTCAATTATTGCCACATGGAATTGTCTTGGCAGAAAAATCATGGCAAAAGCCGATAAAACGATATGAACAAAAAATAGTAGAAATGTTTCTAGATTATTTGTAGCACCTAAAAAGGTAGCGGGTTTTTCAAACTCGTTTAAATTTTTAATTAAGTCAAATGGAGAATGGAAAACAAAATAGGTTATAAAAATTCCAGCTGTTAAAAAGGCAGTTAATTTAAGGATGCTTTGTAGGGCAATTGCAAACATTAAACCAGTATGCTGCCTAGATGATTGAAGTCGTCTTATACCAAACAAAATTGTAATGATGATAATGGTAACTAAAATAAATATTTCACCTGGACAAAAAGTTAGTCCAAGTATCTGATTGGGCAAAATATCTCCACCGTGCAACAGATGAATGGAGGTAAAGATTGCTTGAATTTGGACGGCCATATAAGGCAGTATTCCGATTAGGATGAAAATAGCGAGGATAAGGCCTAGTAGTTGAGATTTTTCATAACGACTCGTTATAAAATCAACAATATCAGTCGTCTTAAAAAGATTTCTAATACGTATAATTTTCCTTAAGATAATGCACCATAGAGGAATAGTAATAACAGGTCCAAGATAGACTCCTAAAAATAGAAGACCATTTGTTGTAGCAGAGCCGATAGACCCATAAAATGTCCAACTGGTGCAATATACTGCAAAAATAAGAGTATAAGTAAGAGGATTGTTAATCAGAATATGGTTTTGAGATAGTTTTTTATCTGCCCAATAGGCAATAATTAAAAAAAATAGCAGATAGATTAAAATGGTGTAAATAATAAAATTATATGAAAACATCTATTCGCTTGCCTCATTTCTTTTACACGAACATATTAGTAAGTAAACAGTTGTCCAAAAAATCCAAAGTATAAAAAACCACATTAGAGTTAAGCCAATATTGTTGGCGTCTCTAAAAATAAATAGAATATAAGTAAATGAGCTGAAAACAAAAAAAGTTATAAAATAGCTAAACTGGCTAGATGATAGTAAATTTCTAATTTTAGTTAGCATTATTAACCATTTTATACAGTGTTTGCTTTTTTACAATAGGAAAAGATAGGATGCTTAGATTCTGTTTCTTTAATTAAGGATACCAGACGGGGCTAGTTTTGTCTCTTCTAGGTTGTGTTTTTGTTTTTCACCTTTAGAAAAGTTCCATGTCTGCATCACTTTGCCATTTTCTGAGTTTACAATGGCCGAAAAGCTGGATTTAAGCCCGTTAGGCATCATGTAAATAATATTCACTCTTTCTGCTAAAGTTGATATTCCATTCCGACTATAAACAACACTATATTGGTGATCAATAAATAGTTTTGTATGAATTGGTTTTCCATCTAGTTGCTGTTCGCTTAAAAGGTCTTTCCATCTACTATTTTCCTTATTTATAATTTTGATTTTGGATGAATCAACTTCTTTTAGACTATCGGGCCCTGAGAGATATCGGTCACCAATTTTTTTTCGTCTGTCTTTTAAATTACTACTTTTCTCGATGGGAAGTCCTGCTTTTGTTAAAACAGTTTCAGATGGGGTTTTATGAATTATCTTTTTTTGTTTTTTTTGATATAGTCCCCAGTTGATTTTTGTTTTATTAACGGTATCTTTTTTGGTTAAAGTTTCATTTTTTTGAGGCGTAAAATCAAAAGTAGGTGCCCAATAAAATTTATAAAATAGCAGCGTAATTCCAACGGATAAAAATAAAATCGTGATTGTTTTCATAAATTTAGTTTATCACATCAAATTGGAGATGAATAATTTTAAATGGTTTGTCTCCACTGTATTGGTAATCAAGATAGTCATCAGATCCATAAGAGCTGTTTTGCCAACAATCAGAGCAGTTGGTAAATCTTAGTCTTAATCTACAATCAATTGTTGTTCCTGGGGGAACCCAGGGACTGACTTCCATAAATAAAATATTTGATGGCTTATAAATAGGTGTTCCATCAGATCCAGCAAGAGTTGATGCCCAAGTAGATTGAGCATTGATTTTGGAATAATAAGCTTGATCTGCCCCTTTAATAAATCTCACAAGACATCCTGCTGTATCATCTGCTCCACCAAGGCAGTGTTCTGGGCCGATGTTTGAGCTTAAGGTAGGATATAGTTCTTGAGAAATCCATTTTGTCTCATTTTCATCTTTAAATTTTACAAAGCAGACGGGAGTTACTTCCTCAAGTAATTCATCACCATTTTGTTTGGTGACATGTTCACAATCACCAGCAACAGTGGAAAATCCTGTTGCTGCAGCTCCTTCAGAATCTAAGGGCCAATCATCTGCAAAGCTGTTGCAAGGTTTACTCTCTCTAGTATGGTCCCAATCGTTGGCAAGAATTTGAACTCCACCAATTTCACTGTTGGAGCTATTAAAAAGATTTGGTAAAATTCCAACAATTTCACCAGGGCTTATTTTGCTATTCCCATTATTATATGAAAGATCAGTTGGTATTAAACTTGATAGATTCGCATCAGCAATCTGCCCTCCGCTTTTAAGGTTACCAATGACCTCCATAACGTCTTGGCGGTTATCAAATATAAAGGCCTTGGTTGCGTTTGGATCACTTTGATAACCAATATGATCTTTCGTTACTAAAGTAGTTTTAAGTCTGTTGCTTGGATTAATTTTTATTTGGGTATTGGCCAAATGTTTAGAGTGTCCATAAAGAGTGTTATCCTCATCAACTTCATAACCATTACCATCTAAATTGTAAGTGTCAAATAGTAGTAGTCCATATTGATCTAGAAGTTGTTCTATGTAATCTTTTTGATAAACAGTTCCATTGCATTCAGTTGATGCTCCACCATTATTTAACAGTAGATAGATATGTTTTGTAAAAGTTTGAAAAAATTTACGGTAGTTAATTGGATTTGAAATTCTAACCCACTCTTGTGCATGGTTAGGATGCAAATTAACGGGGTAGTTATCAGAATTGATAACATTGTTTGAACCTTTTGATTTTAGATCACCCAGCTCGGCCAGAGTTTGAGTCATGGCATACAGGATGTAATCCACAGCATATTTTTTAGACTTATCTCTTGTTTTATTATAATTTGGATAAAATTCAAAGTTACATTTGTTTTGCAAATCTTGAGTTAGGGCCACCAAATAATGAGAGGTAATAAGTCCGCCAAAATGGACATCTTCCACGGCCTGTTCATGGTTGTTTGGATCGTAACTAATATATGTAGGATAGGAGAGTCTTCCCTCAGCAGTTTTTGATAGGGCCCCCATATGAAGGGAGTCACTTTCACTCATTGGTCGGGAAGCATTATTAAAAAGGCCTAAGGCCCATTCGGAAAATCTCTCTCGTCCATTCATTGCATGACTAAAATAATCTGTTAGACCTTCTCCAATTGCTCCAGCTTCATCATAGAAGATATATCCAAAGTCAGTTTGCTCAGTAGTGTGGATACCTGTATTGTTTCTTAAATTAAGCATTATCTGAATAAATGCGTGTCCAGTTTCATGGTAGATAACTGACGGGTCTTCCACCCAATTCATATCAGTATAGATGGAGTCTCGTCCAAAAGAGATGGAGAATGTGGCCGGTTCAAAGTAGGAGTTATCTTCAATATCACTACTGGAATAGATATTTAAAGGGGTACTGTTTCCTGCAATGTCCAACATCCATAGGGATTTTTCGCTAAAGATATTAGAGGTTAGATCATTTGGAAATGCTTGAATGTTGTAAGGAGAGGTATTTATCTGAGACTGCTTTAAATAGGCCCAGTACATGGAATCATGGAAGCGGTTAACGATCTGTTTTAAATGGTGAAAGGTATGAACTTGCAAAAAATTAGGGCTGTCTGTTTCAAAGGCCCATTTTTTGTCAGGAGTGTAAGAGATGGGGGAGCTGCCACTTTTTTCATAAACTTTAATACACTCGTTAATTTGCTCAGATGTGCTTAAAGGGTAGCTGTTGGTAGAAAAACAGGTTCCAAATAGATAAGGATTATCCACAATGAAATATGATTTATCAGACAGGATTTGATTAAGTTTATAAGTGGGAGATAAGGAGTCATTTTCTGTTATGGCAATTGGATTATCATCCCACACTCTACTGCCATACATGGAAGATGCACTTGGATCGTTTGTTTTTAGGGCCGTCCTAGAAGAGTTGAGATCACTAGGAGGCATAATACATGAGCTTAACATCCAGATTGTTAGGTTTAAAAATATAAATGTTACTCTCTTTTTCATGATGTCCTATTTTGTTTTTGATTTTGATCCACTCATTAGTTTTTTAACCATCTCATCCACAGACTGGTTTGCATCTGCCATTGGGTCTGATGAAAAGCGGGAGCTGTTGTTTCCTGCGAAGCAGTCAGCTGTTGCTTGTTCTCCAATGTCTCTCCATTGTTGAGCGAGGGAGAGATTTTGCTGGTTGTATATTTTTTTTAGGTTGTTATTTATTTCTTTAAATACAGATGGAAGTTTTTCATCAAAATAACCAGATTCAAAATTTGATATTTTTAAATCATTTAATTCACTTTTGAGGTTATCCTTATCTTTAAGTCCTCCATAGTTGTTATATTCTTTTGCAAGTCTAAGATCGTTGCAGATATCATTGCCTATTTCGTTGTATTTAATTATTTTATCAAGTTCATTATAAAATTTTGTAGTGCCTGCTTCTTTTGCTTCTG
>DAOVTR010000127.1 GCA_030633015.1 Bdellovibrionales bacterium | reverse complement strand
TGGCTACAAGTCTCTAAGTCTATTCAATCTGATCCATGTTTTTTACGTACAGTTTTTCAACTTTTGTACGCGCCCAAGGTGTTTTCCTGAGAAATTTTAGACTTGATTTTATGCTAGGATTGCTTATAAAGCAGTTAATATTTATGTGCTTACTCAGCTTTTCAAAACCATAGAACTCTACTAATTTTGTTACAATGTATTCTAAGGTCTTGCCCTCTAGCGGATCTTTCATTGTCTTCTCATTTTAAGGGAGGTCTCTCAAAGCTCGTTAGACCTAGATGGCCTTTCCTGAAATCACCTATAATTATTTTGTAGGTATGATCATAATCATAACTACCACCGGAGCTAAGGCAACCTCTTAGTTTCGCAATATGATCACAAGCGGTGATGAGGTCTATGTCGAGAGAGTCAAATTTATAATGTTCTTTAAATATTTCTGATTTTGTTTTTAATAAATACTCCACGATAAAACAGGCAGATTGGTCTGGAGGGACAATATGATCAGGGATCGCATGAATTGCTGATAACCACATGCCATGGATTTGTTTATTTATTTTTGGTGGCATGACACCTGGAGTATCTAGTATATCAAGATCTTTATCTACTTTAACCCACAGCTGCACTTTTGTTTGACCGGGGTTGGAGGCAGCTTTTGAAGCATCTCTGTTGGCGAGTTTGTTAATGATTGTAGATTTACCAGTGTTAGGAAGTCCTAGGATCATCATTCTCATTTTACCTTTCGAGGAGGCAGTCGAATTCGATTTCAATCGATGGGCATGAAGAATTTCTTTAGAACGATTAACAATAGTTTTAATAGATTTTTTATCTAAAGCATTGATAAACATAAATGATTCATTCTGCTTAGTGAACCAATCTTGCCAAAGTTTAACTGCTTCAGGATCAGCCAAATTTGTCTTATTAAATACGATTAAGTAGGGCTTACTACCATTACTATCATAATTATCTTTATTACCTGACGCCAAAGGCGCGCGAGCATCTCTAACTTCAATAATGATATTTACTAGCTTTATATTTTTTTTTATTTCCTTGATCGCCTTGCTCATATGGCCAGGGAACCAATTGATGTGGTTGTTTTCTAAGTGCTCTATTCCTGTTTTCTTTTTTTTTGCCATAAGTATCAACTAAAATAAAATATCGATATATGTAATACCACTATTAATAGGTGACTTTGCTCTAGCACTCTGACCTTTGATTAAAACTTTTTTATCAGTAAATAATTTTTTTAATTGAGTTTTAGAAATGAGGCTTAGTGTTTCGTTTTCACTTTGTTTTTTGAGAGCATCCATGAGAATGATATCTAAACGTTGTTGAGGTGTTTCAAGTTCGAGAGTTACGCGGAATGAGTTTTTTGGTTGTTCTGGGGTTTTATAATTCATATGTTTCTTTAGCACCGCCAGTGCACAGAGTCAATTTTCTTAAGAAGGTGCTTTATGGAGATTTATTTTGCTCCAGCATCAATTAACATTTTCTTAATTTCAATGTAATTTATACCTGCTCCCCATTCATTAATTTTTTCTTCAATAATAGATAGTGCTGTTTGATTATCAGTATTTTTAACATTTACATCCACCCTATTTGTTATTAAGTATTCCACCATTTCAGGTTTAGCATTCATTGTTGCCCACATTAATGGCGTCCAGTTTTTATTATCAAGAGTCATAAGATTTCCACCATTTTCAATAATAATCTGAAACTTTTCGTAGTTACCATTCATGGAGAAAATCAAAGGAGTCCAACCATTTTTTTCTTTTGCATTAACATCTGCACCTTTTAGTAAGAGTAGTCTCATAATATCAACTTTACCAAGTTGAGTCGCAAACATTAGGGGAGTTTTACCAAGTGTTTCAATTTCAAGTTTACCAAAGTTATAAAAGATCTTTCCTTCCTCTGGATTTGCAATTGTTATATTGGATACAAAATGACTATTAGGATTTAAACCTTTCTCAAGTAATATTTGAACGATTTCAATATTACCATATAAGCATGCTAAATTTAATGCCCTTAATCCGTCAGCATTTTTTATTTCAACACCATATGAAAAAAGCAGATTCAATGCTCCCACTTTATTGTATTCAGCCGCATATGTTAGTGCTGATTTTATTGATTCTCCAGATCCTACGGCATTGGGATTAGCACCATTTTTAAGGAGGATTTCTATCTTTTTTAAATCTGTATTAGAGGAATTATAGACAGCATATGCTATTAATGGAATACCCAGATCACTTTTAACATTTACATTAGCTCCATCATCTATCAATTTTTGTATTTCCGTTAAATTTGCATTTGAGCTGCGGTATTTAATTGCAATAACAAGTTCCTCTGTCAATTTATTCTTATATGCTTCAGATGAGTAATGATCCTCCCGTAAATTTGTTATAAAAAATTCATTTTGTTCGGCATCCAATTCCTCATTAGGTAGATTAGCTAGTGTATCATTCGTATTTTTAGAAATCTCTTCAGTATTATTATCATTACACCCTATTGCAAAAAGAAGCAGCATTAAAACAAGCTGAGATATAAGTATTTTTCTTAATTTATTCATTATTAATCCTCAGTAAATTAGTATAGTTGCGAACATCTCATCTTAATCGGCAATTATTCTATTAAACTTTAACCTCATTATATTACAAGTTTCAGCCATTAAAGTTTAAATTGTAGTGCCAATTTTTTGTGTGTTTGCTAACTTTGCTTTATCTAAAATCTCCAGGCCATGAGATGACTGATTTTTTGGCCTGGGTGCATTTCTATTGTACGAACTTCGGCCCGTTTAAAATTTTGTAGTAGCTGATAAAACTCTATAAGATGAACTTTATTAGAGACTAGAGTGGTGAACCAGTGGCACTGATCTTTATAGATAGCGCTTTCTTTAATCATTTTTTTGATAAAGGCAGTCTCTCCACCTGGACACCAAAGCTCGGCCTCGATACCTCCAAAGTTTGAAGTTTTATTTATTAGAGCGTGCCCTTTTTTTTCTTTGTTTATATTAAGATTCTTAACTTTGCGATTGGAAGCATTATTGGCCTCTTCAAGAGAAGAATAAAAGGGAGGATTACACATGGTGAAGTCAAACTTCTCACCAGATTTAATAAGACCTTTAAAAATATTGTTGGCTGATTTTTGAAAACGAATTTTAATATTTTTTTTAAGAGTTGGATTTGAGTTTAGTATTTTTTTAGCATGATTAATAGAATCAGGGTCTATATCACTACCGACAAATTTCCAGCCATAAATACTATTTCCAAGAATTGGATAAATACAACCATTACCAACGCCTATGTCTAGGCCCTTAACTTTTTTACCGACAGGAGGTTTTCCATCAAATGCCTCGCCTAAGAGATCTGCAATATAATGAATATAGTCCGCACGACCTGGAACTGGAGGACAAAGGTGTCCTTTAGGGATGGACCAGTTTTTTACTTTGTAGTTGTAAGCCAACAGGGCCTGATTCAAACACAGAACTGCATTGGCATCAGAGTAATTTATTCCCAAATCATCATACTTATTCTTTTTCACAAAAGAAGATAGCTTCGGATGATCCTTGATTAAGGTATCAAAGTCGTATTTTTGAGTATGAATATTTCTTGGGTGTAGTTCTTTTTTTCTTTCCATAGATCTATGTTTACACTAGTTGTTGCCATAAAGATAAAACGAAAATAATCATTATAACTCTTAGTAAAAATTGACCGAGTGCGACTTACTTTTTAATATCATGAGGGTACTTTGCCGAACGATTTTGAAAAGTTGTAATTTTTGAATTTGCAATTACACCTTGTTCAATTTCAAGGGCTAAATTCAAAATTTTATTTTCTTTCCATTTTTCTACTCCATTCATTAAATCTTTTAAAAATGAAATTATTGCTTTTGATATTTCCCAAGATACACTATTCCAAAGATATGATGGTGTATGATCAACAGCGTAGTAATTAACTTGTTTAATTTTGAACATCGGCTCCTTAAAAGAAGTTGGCTTTGCTCCATAAAATCCCATATCTTCATCGCAACTGACATCAACAATTAGAGAATTTTTTTTCAGTTGTTCTATTTCATTTTCGTTAACGAACATAACAGGTGTGTCGGTGTCTTGAAGAATTCCATTTACAATAATATCTGAACTTGAAAGATCATTTATAAAAGGTCTAGTATTACCATTTTTTTCAATAACGAGAGGTTTTCCATCAGAATCTAATTTCATCTGTTGATGATTAACGTTTGCAATTTTATTTAAAACTAAATTAGGATCATCAAAAGTATAAACAGTAATATCTTTAAAACCTATCCCTTGCAAACAGCGAACTGCTCCACGAGCAACTGATCCAAACCCAATTATTGAAGCACTACGAACAGGGCCATAGTTACCATCAATTCCAAGAAGTCTGCAAGAATCTAAGACTGCAGCATAACCGGCCACTTCGTTATTTTTATTAAAAAGATGACGTATAAATTTACCATTGTCTTTCCATTCATGCATTGATTCCCAAGTTATAACAGATAAATGACTATCAATACATACTTGAGTTAATTCTTCTTGTTGAACAAGATGTGCCCATCCACATAAAATTCCATCATTTTTCATTGATTTAAAATCGCTTAAAACAGGCTTAGGTACAAGAATAATATCACACTGTTTAAATAACTCTTCTCTCTCTAATGTTCCACCAATGTCATGAAAGCTTTCAATTTCGACACCAAACTTTTCAGCATATTCTTTCTCAAAATAGAGGTTCTTTCTAGTCTCTTTATCGATCTGATTAATGTGATCAGGATGTATTGGAATTCTATACTCATTTTCTTTTAAAGAAGTGCCTAATACTCCTATGCTCAACATTTTCATAAAATCTCCAGAATATATTATATGATCATAGTAAATAAACTTAATAATTACTAAATATTTCCGATAATTTTTAATAAATCATAGTGCAAAGTAATTTATAAATAAAGGTATCGTTTTGTCACAAATAAAGAACTATTTTTTGAATTTTATTTTGATTTCTATTTTTATTCTAAGCTTTCAAGGATGTAACAGAGATGTAGATGAGTCAACTACCCAAAACACTAATATACCAGCAAAAATTGTTAAAATCTCTGGATTTGTTTATGAGCGTCAAGCTTCAATATCTTATTCACTTGATTTAAATGCTGTAACCTCAAAAGTAGAATGTAGTGCCATTACTCTTGATGGGGTTAACTCTTCTTGTCTGAGCAATGGCGACTATTCATTATCACTTTCGGCTCCTGATTATGCTCCAATGATTGTAAGTCATAATGGTTATATCTCCGCTCAATACACAATATGGGGAGATGAAAATAAAGATATAAATATTGGTCTTTATTCCGCACCTACTGTTACAGCAAGGCCAGGCTTTATGAAAGGAATGGTCTATTTAGATTTACAAAATACTTATCCCCATTCATTTTGGACGACTATTATGGATGAAACTGTAAGTCGCATGAATGCAGAGCTTATCTCTCATGTGGAGGTCGGCTTTAATCATAGCTGTAATGCTGCTAATCACTCGGTCTCTATTTCTAATTCTCATCCAGATTATCCTGACTGGCGAATGAGCACCAAAGCTGAACTTGCTCCAATGGTTGCTAAAGTACATGATACTGGAATGGCCTTTAATCTTTGGCTTGGAGTAGTTAATGTTAATGAGTGTGGAAATGGTGTAATTTTTAATATAGATCG
>DAOVTR010000060.1 GCA_030633015.1 Bdellovibrionales bacterium | reverse complement strand
GGATGATAATAACTATTCTCTACCTTGCTTATTATATGATGACCAATGTACGTTGTGTGAACGTTTTAAAAGAGGCCTTGAGAAACTGGGGGCCAATAATACTTATACAATTGTCTCAATACACAACTCTAATATTTTTTCTGTTTATCCCCAACTTAAAAAGGAAGATTGTGAAAAAGAACTACATATATTAGATCATGACTTTAAAATTTATAAAGGTGCAGATGCGATTACTCATATAGCTAAATCTTTTCCAAAAGTATCAAAAATTGCTTGGCTGATGGAAACTGATGCTGGAAAAAAAACAGTTGATTTTTTTTATGATAAAGCACAAAAATGTCGAGAATACTTGCTTAACCGATGTCCAAATTGTAGATAATAAGAGTACTTTTACAGGAGATTTTATTTGCTACCTTTTAATGAAGCTCTAGTTATAATTCCAACTTATAATGAAATTGAAAATATTGAAAAAATGATCAACGCAGTTTTTTCTCAGAGCCCTGATCTAAGCCTACTTATTATTGATGATAACTCTCCTGATAACACTGCCAAAAAAGTAGAAGAGCTAAAATCATTATTTCCTAAACTACATCTTCTAAAAAGAGAGGAAAAACTAGGGCTTGGAACAGCATATGTAACAGGCTTCAAATGGGCCTTAGATAAAAATTATAATTATATCTATGAGATGGACTGTGATTTTTCTCATGATCCCAACGACCTTCCTCATTTACTTGAAACTGCCCAAAAAGCAGACCTAGTGATTGGTTCACGTTATATTGATGGAATCAGAATTATTAATTGGCCCTTTAAAAGGCTTCTTCTCTCCTATGGTGCTTCAATTTATACTCGAATAATAACTGGTATTCCAATAAAAGATACAACTGGTGGATTTAAATGTTTTACCAGAAAAGCACTCGAATCAATAAATTTAGATAAAATTATCTCTAATGGTTACTCATTTCAATTGGAACTGAATTATAAAATATGGTCAAAAGGACTAAAGGTCACAGAATATCCAATCATTTTTACGGAACGTAGAGATGGACAATCAAAAATGAATCAATCTATTATTTTTGAAGCAATTTTTACAGTATTTCTACTCAGAATAAAAAAAATACTCGGTCAACTATAAATCATTTAGATCTTACTTTTTTAGTTTTATCCACTTTTTTATCTTTTGTCTTTGGAGCTGAAGTCGATTCACGCAGTTTAAGACCCTGACAATAATATAGCGTACTAATTACATACTCTTCACTTGAAATTCCAGCTAATAGAGTTCGATCAAGTTTTATCTTTTTAATTTCTTTAACTGGAAAAAGTTTTTTAAAGTTCATTACATTTTCATATGTATCTTCGTCTTTAGGACAGACTTTCAATATCATATCTTTGTACTCTTTGGTTTTTTGCTTTCCATCTTTTTTCTCTAAAAAAGCAATGGCCTTAGAAATATCTTTATTGGTATTTCTTAAAATAAGATCACAACTTTTTTTCGTTACGTAGTGACAGTAATGAGAATAATCATCATTTTTTTTTGAAAATAAACTAAAGGGCGTCTTGCAATAATTAACTTCAGAGATATAATAATCCTTACGAACTTTAAAAAAATGAAATGTATTCAGGCTAAAACTCATATCATTAACGACTACGTTTTTTATTATTTTGGGAATTTTGTTTATATTTTCATATTGAATATATATTCTTAATTTTCGAGCTTCACTTGAAAATATTTCATAATTATCAGTAGCTACCTTTTTTAAATCTCCAATACTCTTAATAATTCTATCTTCATTATAATAAAAACCTGTTTTTCCTGCCTTAAATTCTGTTTGAAATAAGTATGAATTTAGACGTTTTAAAATATCTCCATCTTCAAGAGCTTCACTCTTTTTAAAGATACTGTCCTCCGCAACAAGGACCAAACTTAAAAATAATAAGAAAAATAAAAATGCTTTCATAAACTGCCTCCAACCTAGTTATACCTTCGACAAAATATACACACAATATTAGTTTAATATCATCTTTTAAACTTGAGTAATTTAGATTTTTTATTGTAACTAAGATTTTAAATAAATTTTCTTATTAAAAGGGTTATATAGCATCATAAGAAATATCCAACATCCGCCAAGTTCTAAAAGCTCACCCTTCTTAGTTGAGTTGGTAATAAAATACATTACGGCCAACAGAATATAGCAGTAAATATGAAAATTTCTAGGAATAGGAATAGCACAATAATCTATGATCTTTTTAAACTGATTAATTTTTTTATATAAAATTGGAATTATTAAAAAATAACTTATAATAATAATTGAAGTTAAAAGGCCAAAAACCAATTTATTTATTCTGACTCCAGAGATAATTAGGTTATGAAAATTAGTCTCTTTTTGAGTATTATTTTCAATAAAAAACTGAGGACTTTTAATTTCAAATATTCTCTGCCCCCAAGATATCTCCTCTCCAGCGCCAAATACAAACAGTGCTCCTAAGCAAAATGTGCAAAACAAGAAAAACATATCTCTGGATTTTCTTAAAAAATAAATTCTATAAAAACTTAAAAATGCTCCAAAAACAAGAGCAAGAAATGTTAGCCATTCGACCAGTCCATCCTCTTTAACATAAACACCTTTGAAAAAACTTCTGTGCCCTTTGACTTTAAAAAAATCTTTTAAAAGCTCACTAGTTTCTAACCACGAAATAATTACACCGATAAGAATAATAATGAAAACAGTGATAAATATTATTTTTTCTATTTTAGAAATAGATTTAAACACGTTTTACTCTCCTAAATCATTAAACAGAGCAACTCTCTTTTCATGTCTTCCACCTTCAAACGAGGTTTGAAGCCATTTGTCAATAATGAGGTATAACAAATCTTCCTTTTGAACTCTTCCACCAAGACATAAAACATTTGCGTTGTTATGTAATTTAGCAAGCTCAGCATCTTGAATATCCCGACACAGTGACGCCCTAATTCCTTTGTATCGATTAGCAGACATGCTCATACCTATTCCCGAACCACAAAGTAAAATACCTAAACATTCACTTTTTTGAACTTCCATGCAAACTTTTTTTGCATAATAAGGATAGTCACACCGCTCATCACTTTCAGGACCTAGATCAATAAGCTCGTAATCATTTTTAAATCTATTAATTATTTTTTTCTTAGCAAAAAAAGCTGCGTGGTCAGAAGCAATATAAATTTTCATACTAATACCGATAATGATCTGGCTTAAATGGCCCCTCTTGTTTTATGCCTAAATATTCGGCTTGCTTTGAATTTAACTTATCAAGTTTAACATTTAGTTTATCCAAATGTAGATAAGCTACTTTTTCATCAAGACTTTTAGGAAGCATATAGACCTTCTTTTCATACTTTGAAGAATTTTCCCATAACTCCATTTGAGCAATAACTTGATTTGTAAATGAACTACTCATTACAAAAGATGGATGACCATTAGCACACCCTAGATTTACAAGCCGTCCCTCAGCTAAAACTAAAATGCTTTTTCCATTAGGATAAACATATTTATCGACCTGAGGCTTTATAACTATTTTTTCAAGATCTTTTCTCTCATTTAAATATGCAACCTCTATTTCTGAATCAAAATGTCCAATGTTACATACTATCGCTCCATCTTTCATACTGTCCATATGAGAACTATTAATTACATCACAACATCCAGTTGCAGTTACAATAATGTCTCCAATTTTTGCTGCTTCATCCATTGTCATAACTCTATGGCCTTCCATTGAAGCCTGAAGAGCACATATGGGATCAATTTCCGTAATTATAACTGTTCCACCAAGACCTTTAAATGCTTGAGCGCATCCTTTTCCAACATCCCCATATCCTGCAACGATACAAACTTTTCCCGCAACCATTACACCTGTAGCACGTTTAATTCCGTCCATCAGTGATTCTCGGCATCCATATAAATTATCAAATTTTGATTTTGTTACTGAATCATTAACATTCATTGCTGGAACTCCCAGAGTTCCTTTCTCAACCATATCATAAAGCCTATGAACTCCAGTAGTCGTCTCCTCTGAAAGACCTCTGATCTCTTTTAAAAGCTCTGGAAATTTATCATGAACCATTACAGTCAAATCTCCTCCATCATCTAAAATCATATTAAGCCCACTTCCATCTGGCCAAGTAAGAGTCTGCTCAATGCACCAATCAAACTCCTCCTCATTCATACCCTTCCAAGCAAAAACAGGAACTCCTGCTGCAGCAATAGCTGCTGCGGCCTGATCTTCTGTTGAAAAAATATTACATGAAGACCATCTAACATCTGCTCCAAGCTCTACTAGAGTTTCAATCAATACAGCAGTTTGAATAGTCATATGTAGACAACCAGCAATTCTTGCACCTTTAAGTGGTTTTGAATTTCCATAATCTCTTCTAAGGGCCATGAGGCCGGGCATCTCACTTTCAGCAATTACTATCTCTTTTCTTCCCCAATCCGCTAATGACATATCTTTAACTTTATAATCTTCATTTGTTGACATAGATACTCCCTTAAAAATTAAATAAAATAGATTAAATTAATACATTGATTGTACTAACAAAGTCAAAGCACCAAGCAGAAAAAACTAAAATTTTTCAGCGATTTTCATTGCTAAAGTTGGAGAGGAAAATTTTAAAAGAACGCTACTGTTTACGACCTTATCAATATGACGAGTAGATCTGCTGAAAAAATAGTGAGAAAGATCAGAATCTTTAAGAAAAATAGTATGCCCTTTTCCAGCAAATTTCCTCAATATAAAACTTGAATCTAAAAAACAAATCTCTCTAATCAAAAAATTCTTTGAAATATACATTATTATGCAATGATCACTTAAATCGACAAGTGACTTTTTAAGTTTTATCCCTTTAGGAGATGAAAAATCACCCCAGCTAATTTTAACCTCAATACGCTTACCATTTAAAACAAAATCAAATCCTCTTTGAGAAGTAGATTTATTTTGAACAAGTCCAAAAATACATTTTGCATACCATTCACCAAGTTGAATTGGCAGATTTTTACTATTTACTAAAATTTGTTGAAATCTTAGATTTTCATAAGCTTTATTAGCACTTTCTATGGAATCAATAATGAAACCTGTATCTGGATGATGAATTAAAATAATTTTTTTAGCAACTCTTCTAGGAAGTTTTCTTCCAAACTGCCTTTCATACCAATCTGCAAAATAACTGTTTCCTAAGAATTCATAAGAATCATATACAAAACCAATCGAAAGCAAATCTATCGCGTCCGAAAGAGAGTCCAGTTTTTTTTTCAAATACCTTAAAGGAGCAAACTCCTTACTACTTTCTCCAATAACAAAAAATTCATCTTTGTCATAATCAGAGCTGCCATGGGTAATATCTGTAAAAACTTTTATCTCTCTGTATATCTCTCCTTGTTCCATTGTTGCCTAATACAGAAAATTTATTAATAATATTTGATATGACTGTAACATTTTATACTTAAAACAACTAGCTATCTATTTGATATTTTTAACATAATTGATAAAATTTAAAAGACCCTCATACAGAGGGCCCATAAAAAAGTTAAGCTAAATTATTAATTTAATATACTTTTAATAATAAGGATATTGTTGGATTTGCTTATACCCCTTATATTCTTCTGGATCACTTCTATCTTCAAAAGCAATTGGATTTGCAACTAGTGGACTATTTAAGTCTATTCTATAGATTTTATCGTCAGTAGTAGTAACATCATATGCAGCTTGCAGAAAATAAACTTTCTCATATTTTTTAGTCTTATCAATAATTGCTTTTAGTTTATCTAAAATCTGCTTATGAGTTGTCTCTACGGCAGAATCAAATTGGCCATTTTTATGGTCAACATAGTTATAACTTTCCTCTCTGAAAAATATTCCAAGTCTTTGATAGTTATAATTCATTGAAGAATTTACAGTAAAAATCCACCACTCAGTACTATCTTGAGTATTTATATCAACTATATAGTCTTCAAACCAAAGTTCCAAACTATCTTGATCTTGAACAATAAAATTACCGTCAATCACTTTAGTTTTAAAGCTCTCGAAATCAGTAACAGATTGACTGGTAGTTGAAGGATTATAGCTTGTAGTGTCGGTAGTTGAGTTATCACTTCCACAAGCTGAAAGCAAAAGCGCTAACACTAAAACTAAAACTGGTTGAAAAAATTTTTCTAATTTCATGGTACCTCTCCATATTATAAATAAATCTCAGTTATATTAAACTACTAATATTATTTGCAATTACCATGCCGCGCACTGCAGCATGATTACAATAGGTTAAATTGTTAAAAGTGGTGTCAAATATTTAAGTGGTAAACATCTGTCTAAAATATTGACACTAAACATTCCTAAAAAATTGAGTTATTACCTTTAATGGACATAAACACTATAATCACTTAAAAATATTAAGAAATATCCGAACTGTAGAGGAGTTATTATGAAATCAATCAAGGCCATAACAGATAAATCACTACTAGTGATAATGGATGGATTTGGAATTAATCCAAACTCCCCTAAAAATGCAGTTATTGGTGCTGAAACTCCCACTCTTGATCAGTTGTTTAAAAATTACCCTTATACAGAAATTGAAAGCTCAGGACTTTTTGTAGGGCTTCCAAAGGGGTTAATGGGAAACTCTGAAGTCGGTCACATGAACATTGGTGCAGGTAAACCAGTAAGACAAGATCTAGTCAGAATTGATGAAGCAATTTCCACTAATACTTTAGAAGGCATGGATAAACTGAAAGAGCTTATTTTAAAATCCAAAAATTCTACTAAAAGAATTCATCTCATGGGACTTCTATCTGACGGTGGAGTTCATTCCCATATTAATCATATTAAATCATTAATTGAAATACTTACTAAGCATGAAGATCTTAATATTTACTTTCACGCTTTTATGGATGGAAGAGATACTTCTCAAGACTGTGGACATACATACGTCAAAGAACTTCAAAAAATTCAAAACTATACTTTTGCATCCATGTCAGGTCGGGCTAAGGCAATGGATAGAGATAAACGATTTGAAAAAATTGAAACGGTTTATAATATGCTTATTGGCAATGGAAATATAAAACAAATAAATCCTTACGAGTATATTCAATCTCAATATCAACAAAAAATTTATGATGAGTTTGTTGAACCTGTGCTTTTTAATGAGGATGGGAAAATTCAAAACGGTGATTCCATCTTTTTTATTAATTTCAGACCAGATAGGGCAATAGAGCTAACTCAAACTTTTAATCTCAAAGATTTCAAACATTTTAAAAGACCTGTTTTGCCTGGCCACTACCTATGTATGACTCCCTATATACAAGATGAACTTGATCTACCAATACTGTTTGATAAGGAAGCACTCTCTGGAACTCTCACTGAATACTTATCTAACTTGGGAAAAAAGCAATTTAAAATTGCTGAAACAGAAAAATATGCTCATGTTACATATTTTTTTAATGGCGGAAAAAAAGAACCCTTCCCTCTTGAGGAAAGAGTTTTAATTGAATCTCCTAGAGACGTCCCTACATATGACAAAAAACCAGAAATGAGTGCAATAGAAGTATGTGACAGACTTATTGAAGAAATTAAAAAAGATGAGACCAGTTTTTATACTGTAAACTTTGCCAACCCAGACATGGTTGGACATACTGGCAAATACGATGCTGCAATTAAGGCCATTGAAACTGTAGACAGATGTGTTGAAAAAATTATTAGAATATGTGAAGAGAAAAAAATTGCGGTATTGATCACTGCTGATCATGGCAACAGCGATCAAATGACTTATGAAGATGGAAGTCCACATACTGCTCATACTGCAGCAAAAGTTCCTTTCTGCATTGTTCATCCTGAACTAAAAAATTGTTCGGTTGAAACAAATGAAGATGCAAAACATCAAGCATTAAATCACATTTCTCCGACTATATTATATCTAATGGATATAAAACCTAATCCTAGCTTTTCAGGAAAAAATATTTTCAAATAAGGAAATCCTAT
>DAOVTR010000071.1 GCA_030633015.1 Bdellovibrionales bacterium | reverse complement strand
AAACTCAGATTAAAGGCCTAAAAGATATAAATGATCAACTGCTAATTCAAAAAAAGAAGCAGGCTGATGAGCTTGCGCTGGTTAAAAAGAGTTTAAGTGACAGTGAAGCTGAAAAAAATAGACTAAATCTACAACAGACTGAATTTGAAAGTAAAAACGTCACCTCCTCCCAAAAAGTTCAAACTCAGATTAAAGGCCTAAAAGATATAAATGATCAACTGCTAATTCAAAAAAAGAAGCAGGCTGATGAGCTTGCGCTGGTTAAAAAGAGTTTAAGTGACAGTGAAGCTGAAAAAAATAGACTAAATCTACAACAGAATGAATTTGAAAATAAAAACTTAACAACTTCCCAAAAAATTCAAACTCAAATTAAAAGCCTAAAAAATAAAAATGATCAACTGCAAATTCAAAAGAAGAAGCAGGAAGATGAGCTTACTCTGGTTAAAAAGAGTTTAAGTGACAGTGAATCAAATCAAAGCAAACAAACAGAAGAGTTAATGCTTATTAAACTACAACAAGATAAAAAAAGCAACGAAGTAACAATATTAAAAAACAATCTTAAAGTGGAACAAGATAAAAACAATACACTCATTTCAAAAAAAAATGAAGTACTTTTTGACAATCAATCAATCATATCTCAACTACAAAATGAATTAAAAACAAAATCAATCGACCTTAATAAGATTCAACAAGATTATACAAAATATAAAACAAAAAATAATAACGATAACGTCGCACAACTAAAACAAGAATTAAAAGATATCACCAATCTTAAAAACACTATAGAAAATGAAAAAAAACAATTAATTTATAAAAAGAATCAATCTGATGACTTGAAAAAGGCCATGAAAGAAAAAAATTCAACTGATAAAAAGAAATTAGAAATTGGTTTTAATAATGAAATACAAAAAATAAAAAAAGAACTTGATATACAAATCAATAAAAATAAAATATTAAATGCACAGCAAGATACACCCTCACTAAATAAGAAATTATTTCTAGATAGTATTAATAAAAAGAAATTAACAATTAAAACAAAAGAAAAACAATTAGATGATGCAAAACAGGACCTCGTTAAATTAAAAACAGAAATTGAACAGGAAAGAATATCATTTGATCAAGAACAAAACTTGTTAAAACTGCAAAAAGAAGAAATTGCCAAAGAAAAAATTGCATTAAAAGAGCGAGAACTTATTCTAAATTTAAAAAGACAAGAAGTAATATCACAATCAACTAATACCCAACTTTTAAAAGAGAAACTAAATAAAAAACAAATTGAAATTGATAGCAGCCTTGTATTACTTAAAACAAAGCAGAAACAATTAGATTTTAAAGATGTTGCTATGGCAATACCTTCCACATTAAAAAGGCCTGATAGTAGTGAGTTTCCTCTTATCGCTTTTATAAATAATGACTATGATACTCCACCTCCCATTATAACCAAAACCGAGGCACTCATTAAACAGACACCTATATTGACTTCAATTGTAAAAACATATGATAACACAATCTCCTCACCTATTATTAATGATGATTTAATAACTCCAATAAATTCAGACGATCAAGCCTTCTTTGATAAAAAAGATTCACAAATTATAATTAATGAAAAAAATAAAATATCAAAATCTCATAATGAAAGCTTCCAGGAATTATTGAAAAAACAAAAGCAACAGAAAATATTAACCACTAACAGAAATAATTCAAATTCCTTCCCAGCTAATAATCTTTTAATAGAGGGATTAAAATTTCTAGGCCAACTAACATTTGAATCAGTACAAATGACGCCCCAATTAAATAATGACACTAACAGAAAAAACTTTATTGAATACAAAATATATTCCGAAGATACCAATTTAAATTATCAAACTTTTTGCAATCAAATTTCAAATATTTTTTCATCTAGAACATTTAAAAACTTATGGAAATGCAAAAATGCAACTTTAAGATTACCTGATACTAAAAACAAATTTATGGGTTATCAACGTTCTTTAAAATGGACAGGAACCCCTTTTAATGCTTTTGTCTATTTACCTGCATATTTTATTTTCACTGCTTATTATATTTATGACGATAAAACCATACAAGATGATCTCTTGATCTATTTAAATCCACAGCGAAATGGTAATTTATTTCCAATAGAATCTTTGGAGAAATGGCTTAAATCTCCAAGTTATCTCCAATCACCATTTATAGTCGCCTCAAGTAATAACTTAAACAATCTAAACTTGCAGCCATTTAATAGTTTTTATTATCATAAATATAAAGGCCCTTACAATGTCTTGGAAGTGAAAGACGTAAAGGATTTTACTAAAGTTAAAAAAATAATTTTAAAATTAAATAGAAAACTTACGCATTCACTGTATAACAATGCGTTTAAAGTTTTTCCTTCAACAGAAAAAAACTTTAAACTATACATTAAAAGCAACTGGAAAAAACTACTTAAAAATAAACTATAAAATTGATATATGAATGTTATAAATCAAAAAAGTCATCATTTTCAAAACCATGAAACCAAGCGAGTTACACTACTTGGTCTTTTAATAAATTTGATCCTCACTTCTACAAAATTAATTGTTGGCATCCTTGGAAATAGTCAAGCAGTGATTGCTGATGGGTTTCATAGCCTTTCTGACATGATTACTGATCTTTCAATTTTACTTGGAGTTAATTTTTGGCTTGCTCCTCCTGATGAAAACCACCCATATGGCCACCGCCGAATTGAAGCTCTTTTCACCATTAGCATCTCAATCATTTTGTTTTTTGTTGCATTACTATTAATCTACAATTCCATCACGAATATTCAAGATGGTAATAATGAGATTCCTAAAAAAATTGCCCTCTTAGGATCTGTTCTGACCATAATTTTAAAAGAGTTTGTATATCAAATTACAATTAAAACTGGTAAAAAAATTAGATCTTCTGCCCTAATTGCAAATGCATGGCATCACCGATCTGATGCGTTGTCATCTATTCCAGTCATCATCGCAGTTATAGTTGCTATATATTTCCCAAATCTAGCATTTGTAGATAATATTGGAGCTGTCATTGTCTCAATTTTTATATTTAAAGTATCATTTAATATTTTAAAACCAGCTCTGAATGAACTAAGTGATCATGGTGCTGACCAACAAGCATGTGACAGCATTAAACATATAGCTTCTAGTGTTGAGGGAGTAAAGGATGCTCATGCCATTAGAACTCGAAAAGTTGGGAATGGATATCATGTAGATATGCACATCCTTGTTGATCCCAATCTAACAGTAAAAGATGGCCATGATATTTCTGAGAATGTAACAAATATTTTATTAAATAAAGGGCCTAATATTATCGATGTAATTATTCATATCGAACCCTATTAAAATCATTGTATATTTATTTTTTATTATATAAGATTCCTATTAAATATTTTTAGTATGGAGATTTATTATGAGCAGTAGGAAATTTAATTCAAGAGGATTTACTTCATTTCTAGTTACCTTATCATTTATCATAATGACTGTTACTGGATTGATGCTACTGTTAGTACCACAAGGGAAAATTGCTTATTGGACGAACTGGACTCTACTGGGGCTATCAAAAACTCACTGGGGAGATATCCACACTCTTTCAAGTTTTCAATTTATGATCGCTGGTTTTTTTCATATTTATTTTAACTGGAAACCGTTAATAAATTATATTAGAAAAAAAACAACTCAGACAATTAATTTAAAATATGAACTTATAATATCTACAACTATTTCTATTTTAATTGTTATATTTGCAATCTATAGAACACCACCTTTTAATTATATATATCTCTTTAGCGAATACATGAGTGATACTTGGATTGTAAGCGAAGATTACGAACCACCCGTAGGGCATGCTGAACAACTCTCATTAAAATCATTTTGTTCTAAACAAAAAATCAATCTGAAAATGGCTGTTAATATTTTAAAAAATAATAATATTAAATTTGAAAAAACAACTGAATCTATGGGCCAAATTGCACTGAATAATGATACTTCACCAATGCAGCTTTATATTTTTATTAAACATCTGCAAACGACTGAGGCCAAACAACCTCAAGCGAACTATACATTAGAGTGGATCGAAGAAAACCTAACGGGAACAGGTATGGGAAATAAAGATATTAACTTTTTTATTAAAACCTATAATTTAGAGAAATCAACTGTAAAGAAAAATTTAAAAAATAACAACCTAGATTTAAGGTTCGATCAAAAAATCAAACAACTATCTGAAGAAAATAAGGTTGCTCCTCTAGATATTGCAAAAATAATACTGCTTAATAATTTTATTCTTAATCGTTAATGAGCAGTGACTGTTTTTGTAATGCTGGCAGGACCTCTTCTTGCTAGTGTTCCCTCCTTAATATTGTAAAAATTATGCTAATCAATGATTAATTGCTAAATAAATAATACAATATTTACCACCTCATAAATTTACCAAAGTAATTTCTTCAAACATTATTGCATTATATCAATATTTTACTAAAATAGCCGATAAGTTTATAGAATTTGTCAACAAAGAGAGATTATATGTTCTTTAGAAAAAGTATTCCTTTAATAGTCTTATCACTTTTTATAATTTCTATCTCGTGGGCTCAACCATATAATTTTGCGCCCAACAATGGATTTGAAAAAAAAGACAGCTCAACAACTGAAGCAAAATGGCTAGAGGGCAAGTTTTCTCAAGGGACTGGAAAAACCTACCAAGCAGATAAAATTGAACCTTTAAAGATGACGGACTTTATTGATCTTGAAGGACTTTCAGAAGACAGCTTAAAAAAATCTAAACAATTATTTGAAGAAGGGAAAGTTGTTGTTGTTGATTCTATTGTTGGCAACGCAGCTCGCCTAGGTAATCCTCCTGGTGGTAAAGGCATGGTTCAAATTGCACGTGATATAGCTTTTTTAGATGCTAAAGTAATTCGAATAGCAATTGAATCGCAATTTATTGGAACTCCAATTAAAAATATTCTATGGACCGGAGAAGAAAACTTAGCTCATGGAATTAATGCACTTGAAACTATGAAAGACAGATTATTAAAAAACAAAAATCTTTCTAAACCTATTAAAAAAGCAATTGAAAAATATCTTGCTGGGAATAATATTACCATTATGGCGCAATCAACTCTTCTTCCCGTCTTAGATGAGGGTGGAAAACTTACTGAGGACCGAATGCGAAACCTGGGTGCTGGCGAACTCATTCCTACTTTAAAAAGATCTGGTGCAGATAAAATAATTAACCTCACTGATGAAACCAGAGTTATATTTTCGAATATAGATTTTGATGTAAATTATCTTGAGGTTGTAGCCGCAAGTATTGAAGCTGGAAATCCAGATCTACTACAGGTTCATGTACCAACCCAGGCATCTGGAGGAAGTGCTTATTGGGTAACAGAAAATGGGAAAAAAAGAATAATTCCTCTCGAAGGTATTGAAGTCCCTGATGAAATTTTAAAACGAGCTCCAACTTTAAACTCAAATAGCGTTGTTATGACAGGAAATGCTTTAAAAGAA
Organism: Bdellovibrionales bacterium; assembly: GCA_030633015.1. The sequence goes on along the minus strand of DAOVTR010000071.1, from coordinate 2,011 downwards.
GATTTTTATAAAGATCTTCCCGTACCTTTTGAGAAAAAAAATTACGATGGAAAGACTTATTATCTTCCTAAAGTATCACTTTCTGACATTGGTAAACATCCTGATATTGTCTCTGCGGTAGCGATTGGCCCAGAAAAAGATTATTTTTTTACAGGATCAAAAGATTTAGATAGACTTGCACAAGAAGGACAAGGTGAAATTGATAAGCGAATCTCGATTTGGAACAAAAGAGTCAAAACTAACTTTAAGTCTTTTCTTCAAAACTATAGTGAGCTCAAGGCGACTAAGGCATTAAACACTTGTTTAAAAGCAAGTATTAAAGTTTTTCAATAATATTTTACTTAATAAATAAATTTTAATCTTATTATTGCCAAGTATAATTTAATTATCTAATATCAACATTCTAAATGAGCTCAATCATCTTATCTACATTAAATGCACGCTATATTCATCCCTCTCTTGGGATTAGATATATCTACGCCAATATGGCCGAGTTACAAGAACAGACAAATATTGTTGAATACAACATAAAAGACAGTCCTATTGAGTTAGCGCAAAAGATCCTACTCCTTTCTCCTGATATCATTGGATTTGGAGTATATATTTGGAACATTAATCAAATTACGGAGATCTTATCTATCATAAAAATAGTGAATCCTAAGATAAAAATTATATTAGCGGGCCCTGAAATTAGTTATGGGTATGAGGATACTACAATATATAAATATGCAGACCATATTATTACCGGTGAAGCTGACCTTGAATTTTATACACTTTTCAAAAAGATTATAAATAAAAATCAAAAAATTCCAAAAGTAATTGATGGATTTATTGATGATTTATCAAAAATTATTCTACCATATGAATATTACTCAAAGGAAGACATTGATAATAAATTTATCTACGTTGAAACCTCGCGAGGTTGTCCATACTTATGTCAATTTTGCCTCTCTTCAAATACAAAATCTGTTAAAAAATTTGATATTGACCTTGTTTTAAAAGAGATAAATAAACTTTGGGAAAAAGGAGCGAGACGTTTTAAATTTGTAGATAGAACTTTTAATCTTCCTACCATTGAGTATTTGAAAGTCATGAATTTTTTTCTAGAAAAAAATGAAAATCATTTTATGATCCACTTTGAAATTGTTCCTGAAACACTTTCAAAAGAGATGAAAAATCTAATATTAAAATTTCCTGCAGAAACAATACAATTTGAAATTGGGTTTCAATCATTCAATCCAGAAATATGTGAAAGGATAGATAGAAAATATGATTTTGATAAAGCTGATGAAAATCTAAACTTCCTAATAAATAAAACCTCTGCTCACCTTCATACTGATTTAATTATAGGGCTCCCTGGTGAAGACCTCAGAAGTATATCCCATGGATTTAACAGACTACTGGCCTATGGCCCGAATGAAATTCAAGTAGGCATTTTAAAAAGATTAAAAGGTGCATCAATAGATAAACATACAAAAATATTTAGTATGATTTATAATCCAAATCCTCCTTATGAAATACTACAAAATAGCACAATTAATTTTGAACAATTATCCCAATTAAAAAGATTTGCAAGATATTGGGACCTGTATTACAACTCTCATAATTTTAATAACTCTCTTAATATTCTCTTAGGTGTTTTTTCGCCTTTTCATGAATTTTTATCATTTTCTAATTGGTTATATGAAAAACTTGGAAGAACTCATGAAATCTCCCTTGAAAATCAAGCCAAAATGCTTTTTGAATATTTTAAAAATACGAATTTAACTCATGAAGATTATAAAGAAACTATTAAACAAGATTATATGAGAAAACCTGGTCGGACTATTCCAAAGTTTTTAAGAAATTAAAAACGTTCTAAAACCAAAGTTACTGTCGTCTTTTCCGCATAAATTAAACTTTCAAAACTTCTAATATATATCAATGTATCTTTATTTATTAATGTTACTGATATAATTTCAGTTAGATCTAAAAACGCATAGTTGATCTTGGCCTCTATACGTCAATTTTT
>DAOVTR010000272.1 GCA_030633015.1 Bdellovibrionales bacterium | reverse complement strand
CCAAAAAGTGCAGGCAGATCCAATATTAAAAGAGGGAATGTTAAAGTGCCGATTATAGATCTAAGAGCAGCTTGTATTCTTCCCATTAGGAAATTACCATTACCACTGATGCCTAGAACAAAAAGAGGAATGGAGGTTTTTAAAATTAGATGAGAAAGAAGATCCATAATTAAATAATTTAAAAAATAATAAAAAAACTGTTGTAACATTTCATCTGTTAGAAATGTTATGGAGTCAGTATATGGTTTTAAAAGGGGTAGTAAGTTATTGATTTGGGAAAGAATAATGCCATCAATTGATATAGCAGGAGTAAGAAGTAAAATAAATGGATAAACCAGAGAGAGGTTAACAATAAAGGCAAAAACTCTTAAAAGAAAATTGGGATATTCTTTGTACGAATATGAATCATAGTTGGTTTGTTTAAAATCTGGTCTTTTAACTGTTGATTTTTTCTTTTTTCTTTTTGGTCTCTCTTTTTTTATACTTCCTGCAAACGTTGTCTCTTCATCGAAGTTCAATTTAACAGTTTTTTCTTTTTGAACTCTCTTTTCTATATTGCCAGCATTAAGAAGCTCCGTAGCAATAGTTAATCCACCTTCAGTTAATTCATTTGTGAGTAGTTTTTCTTCTTTTGAATTATCATCAAATCCACTCGTTTCACCGACCTGTTCTCGTTTTATGGATCGATCAGTCTTTTTTATAACAGGATCTTCTGGAATTATCTCTTGAGTTGGTTCTGCAAAGTTAACATGCTTGGGATTATCAAGCTGAGTATGTAACTGTTTTATGCCAGATGCCTCTTCAACATATTCATCAGTAGGTTCTTTTCTTGGTAGATTTTCATCCGACTCAGGAACATACAATTCAGTTTGGGTTGATGATGAGTCATCTTTAGAGGTTGTTTTATCCTCTTGCTCAATATGGGGGTCTATCTCTAGATTAGTAATAATCTCTTTATCTAAAATAAGATCTGAATTTGTAGGATACTCTGTTTCTGAATCAATTTCTTCATTTGGAGAGATATCTTTTTCTAAAACAGGCTGTTCAGTAACTGGTTCTGGAATAGAAATTGGCTCTAAAACAGGTGCCAGTTCGGGAGCAGGTTCTACAATAGGAGCTGGCTTAGGATGAGCTGCTGGCTTAGGCTTAGTTACTGGTTTCGGAGCCTTTTTTATCTCTTTTGGGCCACCTTTATGAACAACAGTAATTTTAACTTGGCCGCACTTTATAATATCTCCAGATTCAAGAATATACATCTTTCCATGGCCCAACTGTTGGGCGCCTAGAAAAGTTTTTTGACTTTTAGATGAGTTTAAAATGGACAAAATTCCATTGTGCTCTCTAAAAATACATTGCATTGAAGCAAGGGAGTAGCCAGGAAGCTGAAGTTTTGCCTCACTGGATTTTCCAATTGTCAGATGGTTGTCAATTAAAATTTCTTGAGGCTTGTCGTCTGGTACCTCAACTTTTAAAATATATTGTTCTTTCTGTTCCATTATAGTCACTGTTTCATATTATAATTTATCTATTTTCTATTTATTTACAGGCTTTTGCAATGGTAAATTGAGTTAATTTGTCAGTTTAATAAGAAGGATCTTTGGCAATTAGCTGTTTACTTTTTTTCTTTATGTATTATTATTTTAATGAATATCAAATATGTTTTTTTCAAAATAAATTTTAAAGGGAAAATTATGAAGATTTTAATTATTACACTTTTTTTATCTCTCTCTACTTATTCGTATGGAGCTTTTTTAGAGCTTGGTCAACAGGTCTGTTCTGGAAATACTACAGTCTGTGGTCTGGTTTCTGATGATTTGGATCAATTGTATCAAGATCTTGAAGATGATATGAATGCTAAGCTTCCTGATGTGGATGGCTCGCAGTATCTAACAGGAATGTCTAACTCTGCGGTTATGAGTAGTAAAGGGGTTGGAATTGACTACGCTTCTAATATGGACTGGTTTGTAGTTGGAGCAACCGTTGGAGCGGGAGTTGATCTAGGAGAGAGAAATCAACTTGGAGATGTTATTTCAGGAGATATTGACGCTTCTTCAGTTGCAGGCGTTGCTCCAATTGTCAGTGTAATAGTTGGGATTAATCCATCAGTGATCCCATTTTTTAAACTTCCTAAAATTGGCCCCATTGATCTGGAAAAGATAAATTTTTATATGAACTATTTTGGAGCTAGTTTTGATAAGAATGGTGTTACAGGAGATCTTAGTAATCTTGGTTTTCATGCTCAGTATCAACTGTTAGGTACCAAATCATTTTTGCCTTTTGGTGTCGCAAAATGGGGAGGGGTTAAGGTTAATGTTGGTTATGAGTATACTTATTTAAAATTATCTTTTGAACAGAGTTTGGGGCTCGCTCTGACTGAGACTTTGGGAGGATCTTATTCAACAACCATTCAGACAGATACTGATGTGGCAATTGGTCTGGAGATAGGAACTCACTCAATACCAGTGGAAATATCCACTGATTTTCAGTGGCTCTATCTTTTTACAACCTATGTTGGATTTGGAGCTGATCTTAGCTTTGGTATGGCAGATGTTATTAGTAATGCTGACGTTGCTATCTCGGGAGATATTGGAGGTGTATCAACAACAACTAATACTGGGGTGGTTGATTTAGGCCAGTCTGGAAATCCATCACCATTTATGTTTAGGGCCTTTATTGGTCAGCAGTTTAATTTGACTCTACTTAAAATTGGAGTTCACCTTGATTACGGCGTTGCGACAGGAATGCTTGGTGCTAAGGTGAATTTTAGAGTTGCTTGGTAATTAATAGATGAGTAAGTTTTTTCAAATTGCTCTATCTTTAGTTTTTATATTTGGCTGTTCCTGTTCAGAAGAGTTGGTCTATTCTGAACAGGAGATTCTTCGGATGGCCCAAAAAATTGCTCCTGAAGTAAAGATTATTCTTCCAAAATCACTTAATGATGGAGTTCAATGTTTTGATTATACACAAGGGTGTCTTGGTGGAAAAAGAGCAAAACTTAGAAAGGTAATTATAACAGTGGTCCATTTTGATAGTGAAGAACATGCAAGACAAGCAGCATTTGCTATCGATCAATTTTATATTAGAAACTGGGTTTTTGATGATGTTGCTGGCGAACCTGTTTTAGAAGATTTCGTTAAAAAAGCTTTTAATGCAAAGAGGCCTGCAAAAGAAATTAAAGATAAAACTTAATCTATCTTCTTGTGCCCATCTCAGAAATTGTATGTCCGTAAGATTTTGATTTATTCTGATAGAAATTATTTTTTTCAGATAACTCGCTCTCTTCTTTACATCCAATACAAAGCTCGGCCGTAGGTCTTGCAATTAGTCTTTCAAACGCAATGGGGCCCTCACAATCTTCGCAAAATCCATATGATTTTTGTTCGATTCTATCAAGAGTTTTATTGATTTTTTTAAGGTAAAAAATTTCTCTATTTCTAAATCTTAACTCTCTGGCCGCTTGAATATTAACATTTGCCTCGTCTAAGACATCACTATGTTCATTTTTATCCAGACAAAATTTCTCTTGGGATTCCCCACTTTTTTTCTTTTCATTCTTT
>DAOVTR010000058.1 GCA_030633015.1 Bdellovibrionales bacterium | reverse complement strand
TAATTATGGGGGTCGCAATTTTTTGTTCTTTGGTTTGTTCATTTTTTTAGGTATTAAATCTTTTTATTAATTGCAAAACCAACGTTTCCAGACTCGCTTTGATCTATAAATAACCTTATAAAGAAACATGTTATATAGTACATTTAGTATTCTCCAGATTACGAGGTTGATACTGGCTCCGATTAGGTAATATAAGAAATTTAATATTGATGATATTAGTTCAACCAGGGGGTTTGTAAGCTTTTGTATAAGAAGCATCATCTTTTGTATAAGTGATATTGCCTTTGCAATAAAAATATTTAGCTGAAAATTTAAAGCACTTGTAAAACTAGGTAAGATTCTTTTTTTTGATCTGATTCCAGTTTGGATTTTATATTTGAAATTTGATATGCATGTTGATTTTCCAAATATATTTTTAAAGTTTGCTTGGATGGAACCCCATTTGCAGTTTTTTATAAATTGTTTTTTATTTGTTTGTTCTATTAACTCTTTTTGTTTGTAATGTTTAATGTTAATAAACTTTTGATCAGCCGTGTTGTAAACAGGACTGATTGAGCTTCGATATGGGAGTAAAAGATATGTCATGCCAAATCGAATTGATCTGCTGATTAGGTCCGAATCTTGGTAAGTCATTCCTGGGATGTTTTCATCATATCCGCCAATCATTTTAAAGTTTTTTCCATTAATAATTATTCTGCCGTATGTACCATCAGTGTATGAGCCGGACCAATTATGAATAATTAAATGATTGTTTTGTTCAAAAAGTTGAATGATTTTTTTTATATTGTCAGTGATATAATTATCAGCATCTAAGTTAAAAAGAATATTTTTGGTTGCTAATAAATGAGATATATTCTTGGCATGGGGTGCATTGAAAAATTCAGAGGACGTCTTAGAGTATCTAAGTAAATTATTATTTATTTCAATTCTATAGTTTTTTTTTATCCATTCATCTAAATTGTCATTGCTTCCATAATTTAAAAGACAAATTTCAGCATTAAATTTCTGGGCCATTTTAAGGTTGTGGGGTAGAGTCTGCTTAAGCTGCCAAAGTCTATTATGACACGTAGTGCAGAATGAAATCATAAATGATCCTCTTTTTTACATATTGCTAGTTAAACTTTATACTATAATTACATGGAAAATATAAAAATTCTCCTTTTAGATAAAGATTTTTTTCAGCGTATTTTGGATGGAGATCTTTTTAATGATAGCAGTTTAAATATTGATGGGGGAATGGTTTTGGTATCGTTTGTAGATATTAGTGTGTTGGAAAGTAGTTTTTTCGATATAAATAAATTTAAGGATGTCTTATGTAGTAGCAAATATCAGAGATTAACCAAGCGTAATTGGAAAAAAAAGTTAAGATTTTATCTTGGTAATGGTGAATGTTTTTTTGAAGAATATAGTAATATTTGTGATTTTAATGAATATAAATTATTAAATTATAGGAAAAAATGAAATTATTTGATGTGGTTTTTATTTCATATTCTGAAAATTCAGCAGAAAATAATTGGAAACATTTATTAAGCTTAGTTCCTTATGCTAAAAGAGTGCATGGGGTAGAAGGTATAAATAATGCCTATAATCAAGCAAGTAAGCTGTCAGATACATCTAATTTTTTTACTGTAGATGGTGACAACAGGGTATGTTCAGATTTTAGTTGGAAAAATATTAAAAATTTGGATGACAATATTAATTGCGTTCATACTTGGCGATGTGAAAATGCGGTCAATGGACTTGTTTATGGTTATGGGGGAGTAAAGCTGTGGCCTCAAAATTTATTTAAAGAAATTAAAAATAACTATCTAGATTTCACAACAACAGTTGCTAAAAACGGTTATTTTATTCAAGAAGATGTGGCGAGTATTACTAGATTTAATACCACAGAGGAAGAGGCTTGGAGAGCAGGTTTTAGGGAATGTGTGAAGCTTTCTTCAGAGTGTATTCGTAGATTTGACAAACAAAGTAATGAGAGGCTTTTAACATGGATGAGAAAAGGTATTGATACAGAATTTGGATATTGGACAATTTTAGGATCAAGGATGGGGTGTCTTTATGGCAATAAATATAAAGGTTCCCCTACAAATCTTTCAGTTATAAATAATTTTGAGGATTTGAAAAAAATATTTAACTCTATCAAGGATCGTGATCCTAAAGTTGAAGTTAAATATTTGGATAATGAACTATTAGGAGTTGGATATAAGCAGTTGGAGTTAATTAAATGAAAAAAATTTCAGATTTTGATATTATTTTTATTTCTTATGATGAGCCGAATGCAGAAGAGAATTTTTTAGATTTAAAAATGAAATTTTCTAATGCTAAAAGAGTTCAAGGGGTAAAAGGGTTTGATGCATCCCTTCGAACGGCATGTAAGTTATCTGAAACAGAGTGTTTTTTTGTTATAGATGGTGATAATAAAGTTACAGATGATTTTAAAAATTTATCTTTAGGAGACCTTAATTCTGATTTTGTTTATAGTTGGTCAGCAAAAAATGTTATAAATTCTCTAGTTTATGGAAATGGAGGAATAAAACTTTGGCCAAAAAAACTTTTAGATCAGATAGATTGTCATGATACTGGTAAAGGAAATGATTGGTGTTATCATATTCCATACTACCAGATGAATGATTGGTATTCGTATTCATATTGTAATGCAACACCATTTCAGGCTTTTAGGGCAGGATTTAGAGAAGGTGTGAAACTCTGTCTTGATAGTAATGGTGAAAGATTTGAAAATCTTCTCGGTAATATTTATCAGATCTTTGATGGTAATTTAAGAAGACTTGTTTCTTGGATGAGTGCTGGATTGGATGTAACGAATGGGATTTATTCTATTTTTGGTGCCCGTCTTGCCTTTGTAAAAACAATTTGTGAAAAAGATTTTGATATTAATATCGTTTCTGATTTTGATCGTATAGATGAATATTGGAAGGGGGAGCTTTCTTATGTTGAAGAAGGAAACTTTTTAGAACACTTTAGTCAAATGGCCATGGATATTAGGGAAATAACAGGTTTGCCTGTTTGTGATTTAGATGTGAATCAGTCAAAATGTTTAAAATTATTAACTTTTAATCCTAAAAGAATAGGATTGATGAAGCCTTTAGTAGTAGAAAATGAGCAATCTGTTAAGAACAGTTTTTCAAAAAAGAGCATTTGAATTTTATGATGAATCGTTAATTGAGGCGATTCATTTTGAAATTACTGACAAGTGTAATGCTTCGTGTCCGCAATGTGCAAGAAATAAGCATGGTGGGCCAGTAAACCCATATCTTCCTTTGCAAGAAGTCTATTTAGATGACTTTAAAGAAATTATTCCGATCTCGATTATTAATAAATTAAAACGATTTTATATGTGTGGAAACTATGGTGATCCAATTGTTGGGAGGGATACTCTTGAAATTTTTAAATATCTAAGGAAAATAAACAGTCAGTTAAATTTATCTATGAACACGAATGGATCTGCACAAAAAACTAATTGGTGGGAAGAGTTAGCTGTGATTATTGATAAAAAAGGTGATGTGAAATTTGGAATTGATGGCCTAGAAGATACTCATCATTTATATAGAAAAGGTACCAGTTTTAATAAAATTATTGAAAACGCTCAAGCATTTATTAAAGCAGGTGGGGATGCTATTTGGGAATTTCTTGTTTTTCGTCATAATGAACATCAGTTGGATGAAGCAAAAGCACTATCTGAAGAATTAGGCTTTTCAAAATTTGTAGTAAAAAAAACAGGACGATTTTTTTCTCATACAAAATCCAAGGGAAGTAACTATCAAAATGTGATAGATAAAAATGAAAACATTTTATATAAGATAGAAAAACCTATATATCTCAATCGCCAAAATGACAGTTTAGAAAAAGAACAACAAATTATTGAACGATTTGGATCTATGGAAAAGTATTTTGATCAAACGAAAATTAATTGTAAGGTGTTGGAAGAAAAGAGTGTATATATCAGTTCTGAGGGGTTAATTTTTCCATGTTGTTGGACAGCGTCACAAATGTATCTTTGGTATGTAAAATCAGGGATGTCTTCGGTTGCTCAACTTTTAGAAATGTGTGGTGGAAAAAAAGTCATAAATGGAAAAAAGAAAAGTATTATTAAAATAATTAATGGAAAGTTTTTTAAACAAATTAAAGAAGGCTGGTCTTGTAAAAATGAAGAAAATGGAAAACTAAAAATATGTTCAAGAATTTGTGGAGAATCTTTCGACCAGTTCAAAGATCAATATCAATAAAGGAAATTGACCTTTCAACTTTTTGTATTTTGCCTTGGATCCACTTGAGTACAAGGCCTAATGGACACATGAGAGTCTGTTGTACGGCAAATGCTAGTTCAGCGGGAGCAACAAATGAGAAAAGCCGTGCCGGAGAAGTTGGTATATTAAAAAACAATGATGGTCGGCCAGCAAATTTTAATCATACAGATTTATGGAGTGCCTGGAACAATTCTTATATGAGAAAGATAAGGAGATATATGTTGTCAGGTCGTATCCCATCTTCCTGCACTAAATGTTTTAAAGAAGAAAGCTCAGGTTATAGAAGCAAAAGGATTTGGGAAACTGAATATTGGAAGAAAAGAATTGATTATAATGAGATAATAAAGTCAACAAAAAAAGATGGATCAGTACCTCCACAAATTTATTATATAGATCTTAGAATGGGATCAAAGTGTAATTTGAAATGTATAATGTGTTCACCTCACGATTCTTCTATGTGGGTTGAGGATTGGAAGAAGTTGAATGAAAAGATTAAAAACAGATCACTTAAAGAGACAATGATGTGGGACAATGAAGGGATAGTTGATGGGGCTAGTTATGATTGGTATTTAAATAATAATATATTTTGGACACAGTTGTATAAGCAAATTCCTTATTTAAAGCAGTTATATTTTGCAGGAGGAGAACCAACAATTATTGAGCAGCATTATATGCTTTTAGAAAAATGTATTGAAATGGGGTATGCAAAAAATATTTTACTAAGATACAATTCAAATGGAGTTATAATCCCAGATAGACTAATTAAATTATGGGATAGTTTTCAGTTTGTTCGTTTTCATTACTCAGTTGATTCAGTTTTTAATATGAATGATTATATTCGTTACCCTAGTAAGTGGAATCATACTGTTGATATGTTTCATCGGTTGGATAACACAAAGGAGCACATTGAAGTTACTGTAGCGTGCGCAGTACAAATGTTGAACATGTATTATATTCCAGAATTTATTAAATGGAAGTTGGATCAAAAATTTAAAAAAATCAATATTTGGCCATTAGGGGCAGGATTGATTAATTATCACTTTGTATATCATCCTGCACATTTGAACGTGAAAGTATTTCCATTGTGGTTTAAACGAAAGATAGCAGAAAAATATAAAGTTTTTTATTCTTGGCTAGAAGATAATGTTGCAAGCAGTGGGGGAGTGCTTTATACGAAAGATGAATTTATGAGTGCTTCATATGGCATAAATAGATTAAAAGGAATGGTTAATTTTATGAATTCCGAAGACTGGTCAATTAGAATGCCAGAGTTTAGAGAATATATAAAAAGCATTGATGAAATACGGGCTACAAGTTTTAATGATACTTTTCCAGAAATGGTGGAATTAATGAGAGAGGAAAATGACTAATTTAAGTTATTCTGATTATGATTTTTCAAAGATACCTTTTAATGAAATTGTTCAAATTGGACAACGAACACTTTTATATCAGGATCTTTTTAATGTCTCCTGGATTTTGGGTAGATATTGTAATTACAACTGTAGTTACTGTTGGCCTTACGCAAGAAGTGATATAAAAGATCATCGACCGCTTGATCTTCTAATGTCTACAATGGATGAAATAAAAAGACAGGCAAGATTGAATGACTTTAACTCTTTTCATTTTTCTTTCTCTGGAGGAGAGCCAACTCTTCATCCTGGTTTTTTGAAATTATTAGAATACTATGTTGATGATTTAGATAATTGTAACAGTCAAACTTGCCATATAACCTCTAATCTGTCCCCAGGGATTTCTTGGTTTAAAAAACTTGTTGAAACTACAAAGAAATTGCATCGTGTGAGTATGACGGGATCGTGGCATCGTGAATTTGCATCGAAAGAAGATTTTAGAGACAAGATATTATTTCTTCAGAAGAATGATGTTTTTGTTACAGTTAATTTGGTTATGGTTCCTCAACTGTTTGAGCAACATTATGAGGATGCTATTTTTTTTAACAAAGCGGGAATAAATGTGACATTAAAAGCTCAATCAAATAGCAAGGCCAATAAAGTCGTTGATGGATATAGTAAGCAGCAGTTGGATATACTATGTAATGGAATGCCACAAAGAAATTATACGACTGAACAAATGAGAGTGAATAATATTACATCTAAAAGGCCACCTTTCAAAAAAAGCTTAAAAGAAATAGAAATAGATGATGAAAAAGACAAATCGCTAATTCAAAAGATGCAGGTGGAACTAATCGATGATTTTGGTAAAAAATGGTACTTAGATCAATCGGAAAGATTTAATTCATTTAATTTTAATAATTTTAAAGGATGGGTTTGTAATGCAGGTTTTCAAGGGATAGTAATTAGAGAACCAGATGGCAGTATTAAAAGGGGATATAGTTGTCACGATACACCTCTTGGTAATATATTAACGGGTTTTCGTTTGTTTGATTCCCCTGTGGAGTGCATTACCCCTAGCTGTGTTGCCAGCGTTGATAGTAAAATGCCTAAGAAGAAACTTGATAAAGTATTACATATTAATCTTGATACTATTTACCATTATAGAAGGTACAATAGAATAATTGTGAATTGGCACAAAGAATCTAATAGGTCATTAAAAGAAATACTAACTTTATCAACGCGTTTTATTTTTAGATTTCAAGAGTATTTTACGTATCGAAAATTATTAAATAATTTCTATCAAACGTTGGAGTTGATGCCCATCGAAATAGCCGAACGAGCTTTTTCAAAAACACAGTTTGAGAGTAAAGCATGGATAATGAAAGTTCTTGATGAACTTAAATTATATAATCTTGGAATGACTTATATTCTTGGAGGTTGGTGCGGTCTTTTAGGACAGTTTTTACTTAGTGATAAGAAGATAAATGTAAAACAAATCTTTAGCTTTGATATTGATGAAATGGCAAATATTTATGCAGATAAGTTAAATGATGATTTTAAAATTAAAGAATGGAAGTTTAAGTCTGTTACGCACGATATATATGGTTTGAATTATGAAAAAGATGAGTTAATTATAGATGATATTGAAGAAAAAAAGATTACCGTATCTTTAATGGCTGATACAATTTTTAATACTTGTTGTGAACATATTGATCTTGAAAAATGGTTGGCTAAGGTGCCGCCAGGCAAGCGATTGGTTTTGCAGTCAAATAATTTGGATGATGAGCCAGGTCATATAAATTGTCATAACAATTTGGCTGAGTTTATTTCGGCCCTGGATTTAAGTGAAATTAAATATAAAGGGACGTTGAATTTAGGACATTATGATCGATTTTTGGTTGTTGGGATAAAATAATTACAATAATTTTTTATTAAATATTGGATGTAACTTGTGAAATTAAATGATGCTAGTATTTCAATTTCAAGCTTGCCGATGATTAGTCCATTTCGGCCAGCACCAGCACCAGCGATACTAAAGGCTGCTTTAGAAAAATCAATAAAAGTTAAATGCTTTACTAGAGATTATAATATTGATTTTCAACATGACTTTGTAAAAAGTTCTTCTTCGCTGTTAGAGTTTCAGGTCTTTTCTCAGCTTGATGGTCGTTATCAAGAATTAACAACAGTTAATTTTAAAGATTTGTTAAGAGACAAGGTTCTTGAATTATCCAATATAAATCAAAACCTTTTTTGGTCATTTATCAAAGAAAAAGCAACAGAATTAATAAATCTAGAAACAGACTGGATTGGATTGTCTATATTTTCATCAGCAAATCATCTTTTTGCAACTGCTCTTATTTATCAAATAAAAAAACGATCGCCTACGCAAAAAATTGTTATAGGTGGAAATGGGCTAACAAATTTGAATTTTGGAAACTATTATTATGATAGCAATATTGTCGATGCCGTTATATATGGCGAAGGAGAAGTTGCACTAGTTAAGTTATTACAACATAAATTATCGTTCCTAGGAATAAATAAAAATAATCCTGTTC
>DAOVTR010000120.1 GCA_030633015.1 Bdellovibrionales bacterium | reverse complement strand
CATGTTCCATCATATCATGGAGTACATGATACGCCATTATTAGCAGCATCATCACATTGTTCTCATTCTAATAGATCAGTAGTTCAATTACCACACATAGCAGTACATGCACTAGTACCATCCCATTCAAATCCAGCATCACCAGCAAAAAAGATATCGATACGATTATCCTGCTCCATAAATCCTGAAGCTTTTTTTTCATTTGAATATGAACGGATATCACTACCAAAATAAATTCCCCATATAAAATCAAATGCTTCGAAAACAACTCCACCTTCAGCATTACTTCCTTTCGTATCAGATGAAGCATCTCCTAATTCAAATGTTAATAAATTATTATACACATTTAAAATGGCTGGATTTGAAAACATGGTTCTGATGTCGTAAATATATAATGAACCATAATCTGAATTTTGACCTAAAGCATTCATGGATGATTTAGATGCAAAAGAATAATTTGATAACACAATGTATAATGAAATAATTAAAATCTTTTTAAACATTTATAACCTCTCTTTAAATATAGCTTCAAACTGTTTTAAATTATAAATACCACGTGCATAGTGAGAAATTTTTTCTAAATTCAAATCAAGATTATGCATATCTTTAAATAATGGTCCATTGCTTCCAAAAAAATACATATCACCTAATTTTAGTTGAGCAATATTTTCAAAAATACCTCCTGAACTAGAAATCGGATAATTTTCAGCGATGTATATCTTTTCCTCTAGAACATTATTCGAAAAACCTACAAAGATTTTGTCTAAATATTTTCTTAAAGTACGCAAATATTTACCCAATTCATCTTCAGTACAATTTTCTGAATCAAGGAAATGTAAAAATTCTGCTTTAAAAATATTTTGCTTTAGATCTGCAGAAAATTCTCCAATGAAATGTCCCCAATCATAAGTTAGGCTTAATGGTATAAAATATGTTTTTTGATCATCAGTAACTTGATTTTTTAAATTATAACTTACAACCATGGCCATTTTATTTAAAAATGTTGCTCCATACTCCAATAAAATCTTATCTTTTTGATATTCCTTACAAAGATTAATAAAATCATTTGGAGAATCTCCCCAAAATAAATATTTACAATTAAAGACTCTACCGCTGGCACATTTAACCTTCCAATTCACAGGCTCAACTAAATCTTCTCCAGATGAATGTTCTATTGAAACAATTTTTTCTGAAACAAAAGAGTTATGACTATTTTCAGAAAAATCATCTCGATCAAAAATAAAATGCTTTTGTGTGAAAAACTTTTCTCCATCAAGAAGTTTTTCACTTTGAGCACGGCCACCAAAATCTCTAAGCTTTTGATCTCTATAAAATACAGAATTATAACTTTTCAATTCTTCAATATTATCTTTTGAATAATTGGATAATAATTTTAAATTATCTGCGCCTCTAAACATACTTGGGCCCTTGAATCTAAAATCATTAATAGTTTTTTTTATAGTTAAACAAATATTAATATCTTCAATGTCAAAAGTATGCTTAAGAAGTTCAGATAACTGTAACGTAAAAATATCTGAGCCGACAATAAATGCAGTAGAATATGTTTCAACTTCTATTACCTCGCTCTTTTTCTTCAAAACTTGAAGCTTTTTTAAAACCATTTAATCCCCACTGAAATTTACTTCATTTTACTTTAAAGAACATAAATCTAAAAGGAAAATACTTATTTGACAATAAGTTGATCACCTGCGCGAATCATTCGTCTCTTAATCAAATCCATGTTAGAAGCAATTAAGTTGTCGATCTTAACACCATTTTTTCGTGCAACATTCCAAAGTGTATCTCCACGCCTCACGGTATAATACTTTTGAGGAGAACTTATTTTCTTACCTATCTTTTGGGCCCGCCGTATCAATTTACGATAAGCTTTTCTAATTAAAACAGTTTTTCTTGGTTTTTCATAGAGATCTGCGTACATATTATCTCTTTTGGATTGTCCTTTCCTAAAAGGCAAAAGTAAAACTTGTCCTCTTTTTAATTTCGTTGATGTCTTCATATTATTTAAAAAACTTAATACATCACTTTTTTTTATTTTAAATTTTCTTGCAACATCACTTAATTTTGACCTATTACCACGAATTTTATAACGTTGAAAATCGATAGCTACTAATTTCTCTTTTTCCTCATAGGATTCCCACGTTATTTTCTTTCCCACAGGAATTCTAAGCTTATAATTTTTAACATTAAATGGAGTAAACCATCTCAATATTTCAGGATTTAATCTTTGAATTTCATTAAAATTTACGTTAATTGCTTTTGATAATTTAACAAGATCAGTGGCTGGTTCAATAAGTATTTCATCAAAATCCAATTGCTCATGAAAATCAATATCTTCAAAGCCAAAAGATTTCAAATTCTTACCTATAATTGCTAACGCCATTATTTTAGGAACATAATTTTTCGTCTCAGATTTTAAATACCTACCCTGCCTAATTTTCCAAAAATTATCTGTCCTATATCTTCGAATTGCCCTTGATAGCTTACCTTCTCCGGCATTATAAGCGGCAGATGCTATTTCCCAAGAACCAAATTGCTTATATAATTTTTTCAAATATCTGCTGGCAGCTATTGTTGCTTTAATTGGATCTCTTCTTTCGTCAATATACCAATCAATTTTAAGCCCATATCTTTTTCCAGTATAAGGCATAAACTGCCACGGGCCAACTGCTTTTGCCCAAGACTTTGCATTATTTTGAAAACCACTTTCTGCCATTGCTAAAAATATTAAATCTCGAGGAAGATCATGATCTTCTAAAATTGTTCCTAAAATTGGAGCGTATCTTCCTGCTCGCGCACTATATCTTTCGAAAAAAGGCCTTCCTCTATTTAAGAAATAATTCATCCATTTTCTAACCGCTGCATTATACTTAACAGGAATATCAAAATAATTATTCTCTAAATTTAAATGTTCAGCCCCATATAAAAAATATGTCCTGGAATGATGTTGATGCTCTTTTTTAATATCTGAACTACCTAAAATTATTTTCCTGGAATCTTTCTTAACTGGTTTTATTTCTTTTTGTAATTTTTTACTTTTATCATTGAAAGATAAAATCTGATTTTTGCTATTAAATAATCCACTACTTGTAGAACAAGATATGCATAAAAAATTTATCAATAAAAATCCAAGCGAAAAAATCTTATTCACAATTAACCCTAACTCAATGTAATTATTATTATTGTCCAATAGTAATACTCTCAAGTCAACTTCTCCATTACAGTATCGTCTTTACATCAATAAAGTTTATGGTTAAATTGGATCATGATAAAATTATTTTTTTTAATTTTTTTTATTTATATTAATAGTGCAACTTACGCAAAAGTTGATCCTCCTAATTATGATTTTAGTATTAATACGCTACAAGCCTTCCTACCCGGACAAAACATTGAAAATGTTAAAACTAAATTTAAAAATTCAATTTTATTAAGTACAAAAAATCAAATTACAACATATAAATTTTATATCGAACATGTTAGATACCGATTTCCTGTAATTGTGCAGGTTGCAAATGGAGTTGTTCTAGATTTCTTTGCAAGATTACCTAATTATTTTCTACATGATATCTTCCATCAATCACTAATTAACCAAATTGGAAATCAAAACCAGTATTTAAAAAAAGATTCTCATGCAGTCTACATTTGGAATAATATAAACGGTCATAAGCACGTTTATGCAGGAGCATGCACCATAACCTGTTTTCCACAATACTATTCAGTTATTAGCGTCAATCCACAATCTTTTAAATTCATCCCTTTGATAGATTTATTACAAAATCAAGTTAATTTATTTTAATTTTAATTTTGTTTTTATAAGTATACATCATCCCAATGCTACCAATTATGACCATTATAATACATAGGATTTGGCCCATTGTTAATAATCCTCCAAAATAATATCCCATTTGAGCATCTGCTTCTCTAAAGAACTCAATAAAAAATCTAAATACACTATATACAATAAAAAAAAGTGAAATCATAAAACCACAATTTTTTATTTTATTTCTTGAAAACCACAAAATTGAAAAAAGAACAAGCCCCTCCAATAAAGCTTCATAAAGTTGTGAAGGATGACGAGGATATGGACCTCCTCCCTTAAAAATAATTCCCCATGGAAGCTCCGTTGGCCTTCCGTATAACTCCATATTTATAAAATTGCCAATCCGTCCAAAAAAAACACCTTGAGTTCCAGCAACTACTGTACAGTCATATACGTGTAAAAAATGAATTTTATTTTTCCTTGCAAAAATCCATCCTCCAATTATGAGACCTACTATTGCCCCATGAAAACTAAGACCTCCTCTCAATAAATTAAAAACTTGCCAAATATTATTTCTATATAAATCCCAATTGTAAATAAAAGCATATCCAAGTCTTGCTCCAATGATCATGCAAATAAGCATATGGGTTATTAAAGAATCAATTTTTTCAATTTTTATTTTAAAAAGGCCCTCATTAACTAATTTTTTAAACAAAAAACCTGCAATAATAAAACCAACAACATACATTAATCCATACCAACGAACCTGAATAAATCCAATTTGAAAAATTGCAGGATCAAAATCTACTTGTAAATGAGAGCTCATTAAATTCATGAATTTACAGTACATATCTTAATTAATTAAGACAAGGTTGTTCTTGGTCGAAAATTTTCCTGAGGGTGATATACTCCATAAAAGTTTTTTGAGATTTCTTGTATTACTTGTCTCACCGGTACGCTTGGACCTGCGTAATCAAAATATGAAACATGAGTGAATAAAAAACTTAAAAACTCTTCTGATTTCATCTGTATATTACGGCCATGAATATGACTATCTAATCTCATTATTTTAAATTTTGCACCCAATTTTTTTATCCCATCATGACAAAATAATTGTCTATTTACTAGGTCAAAATAAACCACTTCACCTATAGACTTATCTTGCCTCATGATAACAACTCCACCATCAACCGGAACACCCCAGAAACCAGCAATCCCCATTGGGGCCAACGCCCAACTTAAAAAACGATTAATAATTATTCTACTTGATTCAATATTATTAATATTTCCAAAATCACTATAAACAGCTAGCTCCCACTCTTTACTAATAAATGAATAAATCATTAATCCTTTATTTTTAAACTTATAGATTTTATGTCCGCTTCTAGGAATAATACTTTCCTTTCCAAAAATATCACTCTCACTGAAAGTTTCAATTTGCCTACTAAGTCTATTACTGGCCTCTCTAATGGTTAAAATTCGAAAGTTTTTATGGTTATAGGAAGATTCTATCTTCTTAAGCTCAGTCTCTTCAATTTCTTTAAACATGATTGATCTTAAAAATTTAGTAACTTCTTGATCCCAGTCGCCTTTTTCTAATTGAATAAAAATAGGGCAGGAAGCTTCTTTGAAAAACTGTAGGTACTTGTATTTACTCGCGTTAAATTCCACTTTATCCTCCTTGATCAAAAGAGAAATCTATCATCATACTTTTCGAACTTTATAGAAAATCCTTTAATTAAACTGGCCAAAAAGGCCAGATGCGTTAAGAACTTCTTTTATCACCTAAAATTATGACCAACCTTGACATATTAACGACAAACTAATAAAAATCTTAATTCAAATGAATTTGACTAAGGTTAGGGAGAAGCTTGTTTAGCCCCTAAGCCTTGTCACTAAAAGGAGTAGTCATGTACGGAGTTGTAGAAGTAGCCGGTCACCAATATAAGGTTGCCCCTGGTGATTTATTAGATGTTGATAAATTAGATGCGGAAGAAGGTAAAATTATTAATCTAGAAAACATTTTATTTGTAGGTGGAGATAAGCCCTTGGTAGGCCTTCCAATAATTAAAGGCGCT
>DAOVTR010000337.1 GCA_030633015.1 Bdellovibrionales bacterium | reverse complement strand
AGTTATGGAAAGTAGATGAAAGATAATAGTGGTTTTAAACAAGCATTAGATTTGGCCAATAATTGGCCCAGTGATTATAAATTTAAATTTATAGTTCCTGAAAGTCAGTTGCAATCTTTGATTACACTCTTAGAGATTGATAAATATGAACTCAAGCAATCAACAAAAGGAGAATATATTAGTTTCACTGCAGTTTTAAAAATGAACAGCAGTGATGAGGTTTTGACCATTTATAAAAAAGCATCTTCCATTGATGGAATAATCTCTCTATAAAAGATATTAAAGATAACTTTCAATTTCGCTAATGGTGATGGTCTCACCTAAATAAATTAGTTCTCCATCAGGTTTTTGAATAAAATAGGCAGGCACGCCAACAACACCATGAGCTTTAAGCCATTTTCCAATCACTGCATCTCTCTTTGTCCAATCGGCCAAAAGAAGTTTTAAATTATATTTGATAACTAATTTTTCAAACTGATCAGTGTTTAGCACAAGTTTTTCATTTACTTTACAGGTAAAACACCACTTGGCCGTAAAATCAATAAAAACTGTTTCTTGAGAACTCTTATAACTTTCCATTATTTCAACTCCCCATGTTTCCCATTCAGGTCCTTCAAGGTAGAGCTGTTTTTGATCTTGGCCTCCATCAAGAGAGGATAGATCCTGAATTAGTAATTTGGCAGTAAATAGAGCTGGAAGCAAAAAGAAAAGAAGGATAATTAATCTGTTTTTAGTAATATTTTTTTGTAAGTAAAAGGCAAATGCAAGAAAAGTTAAAGTAATATTTAAAGTGGTTATTGAACCAGATGGAGCAGTTTGGGCAATGAAAATATCAATAAGCCAGATAACAGTTAAAATTAAGCTTAATCCTAAAAATTTCTTCAGATGATTCATCCAGTTTCCAGGTTTAGGTAGAAATGAAATTAGTGATGGAAAAAAACCAGTAAGCAGAAATGGAAAGGCAAGTCCAAAAGCAATAGTTAAAAAGATAAGTATAAAAGTTAGGTTGCTACTTGAAAATGCAAAGGTTAGTGCTACGCCTAAAAAAGGAGCGCTACATGGGGTTGCTAGAATTGTTGCAATGACTCCGCCTAGAAATGATCCCAGAGGGCCATCTTTAACTTGTAAATTACCAAGTCGCTTTCCTCCAGGAGTTCTGAATTCAAAAAATTCAAAAAGATTTAGAGCGAAGATAAAAAGAACAATGATCATAATCGCTACAAAATGGGGCGATTGCAGTTGAAACCCCCAGCCAATTCCTTCACTGGACATTTTAAGACTTAATAAAACTAGTGCAAGAGCTAAAAAACTCAAAAATATTCCTAGAGAGTAAAAAATATTATGTTTTAAGATAACTGATCTTCCGAGGTCTTTATATTTTATTAAAGAAAAAAGTTTCAGTGAGATAATTGGCAGGACACAAGGCATAACATTTAGAATAAGTCCGCCAATAAAAGATAAAATTAAAATATAGATTAGACTGTTGCCACTTTCTTTTGTTTGAGCTTCTAATGGTTCATCTTCTGTTGGTAGAGAGGTATGTTTGATATTAAAATCCACTGGTTTTAGAGTGTGAAAAAAATCTAATAAATTTCTACCGCTAGTAAGATTAAATGAGCTAAAAGTTTTTTTAATTATTTCTACTTTTTGAGTTTTTGGGTTTGAAAATAAAAATTTTAATTCATAGTCTTTTGAAAATTGACCATTGGGATTTAGCAATTTAGGAGGCTCTAAATATTCTCCATCCCAGTCGATCTTTAGCTGCCCATATAAGTTATTGTCTTTATCGTAAAAAAGTTTTTCATGTTTAAATGTTAGAGCATCAAGAGGGTAAGGGGTTAAGATATTTCTCTCTTTTGCAAGTTTCTCTTTTGAAATTTGGCCCATATTATAAAAGAGGATTAATCCATTTTCAAGGTCAGGGTCCTTTGCGAGAGTTAAATCTATAAATGTTGGAAGAGGTCTTTTAAGGGGTAAGTTGTTAAAATGATTTTCTATTAACTCATCTGAAAAAGTAATTTTGAAACTTTCATTGGGACCGAAGTGTATTGTTTTTTGTTGATGAATACATATATGTTTGCAGCTTAACCATGTGGCCTGGATTTCAAGAGTCTGCTCTTTAAGCTGTTTGATTAATTCTGGTTTAATTTTAAAGAAAAAGGAGTATTTTTTTATGTATCCATATCCCCAAATATCACCATCTTGAACAAATCTAATGGGTGCAGGCCATGTGTAAGATTTTAGATCTAGCTCTTGTCCATCTATTTTAAAGTTAAAATCAAATGGGGTCCCAGCATCTCCAGGATTTTTCCAGTAGGTGTGCCAGTCTGGTTTATTTTCAAAATTAAGCACAATGAAAGTATCTTCGCCATTTTTAAAGGTAGTTGCTCCAAATTTTACAAGCTCTTTTACGTTTTCTTGCTGAGCGTAAGATAGTGTGAGATTAAAAAAGAGAAGAAAAGTTATAATGGTTAAGAGGTATTTTTTCATTTAATTGTCCTTTAAATTTGAAAAAATATTGTAATCAAATAAATTAAAAATTTAAAGTATTTAAAGTGTCAATTTTCATGGAATCTTCACTAAAATTGACATATATTTACCATTCAAGTTTTTAAGGAGTAAATATGTATAAAAGTGTTGTGGTAATATTGATAGTTTTTTTATCATTTTCTGTTTTGAGTTCTGATTGGAGCTGGGAGCCAAGCTTGTACTCTAGGAGTGGAATTACTCTGAAGGCTGATCTATCTAAGCAAGCAAGTGGGGTCGATACGTTTAATCTTGGTTCATGGGCGGATGAGTCTAATGCTATTTCTAACCCTCTTACTGAAATTACCATCAAGTTTAAACATAAAAAAAATATGAGCTTTACCTATGGGGTGGATGTCACTAATAATTTGAGGTTTTTTAATAATACAAAGCAGTCTGTATATACCAGATTAAATTATTTGGAATATTTCAAAGGAAATTCCACACTGT
>DAOVTR010000116.1 GCA_030633015.1 Bdellovibrionales bacterium | reverse complement strand
TTAATTTTGTAATAAATACTTTTATTTTTGAGCTTGCATTTTGATCGCTTGATTCATTATTGGGAAGGATCAGGTAGTCGTAGTTGCATTTTTCTATTTTATAGTTAATTGCTTTTTCAACTTCACTTTTAATTACAAATTCCAACTCTTTTTTGGGCATTGAAGGGAGTTGAAGATCTATGGAGTTAACGTGATGGTAGCCCATATTAAAAATAATGTTTTGATTTGTCAGGTTATGAACTTCAGAAATTGCTTTTAGTCCAAAAAGTATATCTGTGTTATTAGGAAAACTCTTGTTTGATTCAGCATGATCAAAGATAAAGGCATTTTTTAAAAAGATTCTTTTTTTCTTTTTAGTTAGCATGACACCTTTGATGGATCTCTGTCCCATATCGAGTGCAATTGCTTTATTTTTTCCAAACAGCTCCATGAAGATCACTCCTGAGTTTGAAACAGTAGCAGGGGATACATTCTCATTAACCGTTTTTTTAATATCTTTGTAACGTTGCTTGATGAGTCTTTAGAGGCAATGTATTTCATGTAACTCTCTTTTGCCTTTGCCCAATTTTCTATTTTTTCGTAGGTGATACCCATATTTAAAATAGCATTAATATAAGTAGGACTTATCTCTAGGGCCTTTTTAAAATCAATTAGGGCAAGAGTAAATTTCTCCTGGGTTAAAAAGATGGTTCCGCGGTTATTATAGAGGGTTGCATTTTTACTATTTAATTTAATGGCCTGACCAATAACCTCTAGAGATTTTTTATGATCCCTGTTGTATTTTAAAATAACTGCATAATTGTTCAGTAGTTCCATATCCATTTTTGCAAGGTCTTTTGTAACAAGTGGAGTAATCTCACTAAGTGCTGTTTTATAATTTCCATGTTTAAAAGCAGCAATGGCCTTATTATTTTGGGCAACAGGATCAATAGTTCTCTTTTTAAGTAGCTCTAGTTTTCTTTGGGCCGCTAATTTTTTGTTGTGAATACGATATCCACCCCATGAGCCACCTAAAATTATAACTAAAGCAGCAGCGGAGATAATAATTAATGAGGTATTGTTTTTTTTTATCTTTTTGGGAGGAGGAGGAACAAGGCTTATGTGAGATTTTTTAATCTTGTCAGATGAATCATTTTCTAGTTGCTGTAGTTTCTTGATTATCTCACTCATGTTAATAATCTATTTAAAAAAAGATATTTCTTTAAATAGTCCCTTTTTTCTTTTTGGATATATCATGCAGTCGTTTAGTGTCTGTTTGACTATTTTTGCCGTAATTATTCGGCTTTGATCTCTTTGACCGTATAAAAGAGCGGTCCTACATATTAAGTTTATTAGCCTTGGAATCCCTTTTGAAAAATTATAGATCTCTTTGATGGATCGATAATCAAATTTTACAAGATTGCTACCCTTGGCAATTTCTATTCGATGCTTTATATACATTTCAACTTCCCTAAAGCTAAGAGAGGATAATTTAAGATGTCTGGAGATTCTCTGATTAACCTGTCTAAGTTCAGGTTTAAGTAGCATCTCGTTGAGTTCAGGTTGACCTAGTAGAATAATTTGAATCAGTTTTTTAGTCTCGCACTCTAGATTACTAATTAGTCTGATGGTTTCAAGGGCACTGGTGGAGAGTCCTTGGGCCTCATCGATAAATAACAGAGTTTTTTTGCCATCTTCAGCGTTGGCCAGCAGCAGCCGCTCCAACATATAAAATCCATCATCACTTTTTGGAATTTTATACTCTTTGTTTATTTCGCCAATTAACTGCTTGCTCTCTAAAATTGGCCAGTAAAGATAAGCAACACTGGCACTTTTTTGGTATTTGTTTATCATATATCTTGCAATAAGACTTTTTCCGGTTCCAACTTCCCCAGTAATACTAATAAATCCGGCCCCACTATCAATTAGTTGAGTAAGCTCACCAATGGTCGCCTGATGGGTGATTGATGAAAAATAAAACCGAGTATTCGGAGTTTCCGAAAATGGGTCATCTGCAAAATTGTAAAAATCACTTTGCAAGGTTCATCCTTTTGTAATTTATGATTAATCTTAAAAAAATTAATCTCTTAATACGTTTTCGAACTATAGGTGTAAAACTTAAAAAGTGAGCTCCTATAAAGGAGTCATAAGAATTTTTTGCCGTTAGTCCGACCATCTGACTCGGGTAATTGATCGAAAAAATAACTGAGTAAAAGTGGTAATAATTTCTTGATAAAAACTGCTTCTCTAGGATACAATTATGACTTATTATAAATGTAATTATAAGTATTTATATTTTTCAAGGAAATAGGAGCAAATATGAGAAATCAGAGAGGATTTACGTTAATTGAAATTTTGATGGTTGTTATTTTGGTGGCAATTATGGCATTAGTGGCCATTCCCCAATTTTTAGATTTTCAAACCGAGTCAAAAAATGCTGCACTTAAAGGTGCGTTAGGAGCTATTCGAACAGGTATTGCCAATCAAAAAGCAAATATGATTATGCGTTGTGGGGCCGCAGGGGATGCTTGGCCTGCTTTTACTGACGTATTTTCTAATAGTATTGTTGCTTCAGATTGTACTGTAGGTCAAGTTCCTACAGTTGGGGATAGAGCCTTTGTCTCTGGAAATTATCCAGTAAATCCTTGGTCTAATATACCAACAAGTGCAGAAGCAACAACCGTTGTTACTGCTGTAGCCGGAGCTATTGCTGATCATAGTATTGGTTGTGATGGTCTTACTTTAGCACAAGGTTGGTGTTATGATCCTGCTTCTGGAGATTTCTGGGCAGACTCTCAAAATAATGCAGGTGCTGCAGGTCTTGAAGATCACGCTCTTTAAAAAAACTGATGAACTCATGCAACCGCGGATTCACCTTAATAGAAATTTTAATGGTGGTAATTCTGGTGGGAATTATTTCTGTGGTTGCTATTCCAAATTTTATAAATTTTACCGATGATGGTAAAACTGTCACTACTCAAGAAAAACTGATTTCCATAAAAAAAGCAATTATTGGAGATCCAAGCATTGTTATGGGTGGAAGGGTTGTGGCGGCTGGTTTTTATGCCCATATTGGATCTTATCCTGCAAGTTTAAATGATCTGGTGACTCAAGGAGCTTATCCTGTTTATAACCCTTTTACTAAAATAGGTTGGCGAGGCCCTTATCTTGATAGCTCATCAGCTGATTGGAACTTGGACTCTTGGCAGGTGGCCATTGTATATAGTCAAGCAGGTCAGACCATTACCAGTTGTGGGCCTGACGGAGCTTGTGGTAACGCAGATGATATTCAAGTCGCTTTTTAATTTTAGAGGATTTTCTCTAATCTCTATTTTAATGTCTTTGACTGCATTAAGTGTTTCAGTTTCTGTTTATATGTATAATCCAGTAGTACAAAGCTCAGGAAGAAATATTCTAATCTCAAAAGAGAGACTTTTAAATATAAAGCTTGCAATCTATAAATACAATTCTCATAACTCGACTACCATAACCGCTCTTGATCAGTTAGTTACTCCAGGAGCAAGTGACACTGCTTGCGCCGTCGATACCACAACCACATCGTCAACTTATCGCCAGATGACCGGTTGGTGTGGCCCCTATCTAAAAATTACCTTTGCACAAGATAGTGAAAGCTTTAAAATGGATGGATGGGGAACTAACTTGGAATATACCATAAATTATATTAGAAGTTGTGGTGCCAATAGAACTTGTGGCGATGGTGATGATATCTATGAACAGTTATAAATTTCAAAGCGGATTTACCTTAGTTGAAACTCTGATGACAGTTGTTTTAGTAGGAGTTTTATCAGTGGCATCTATTAGTTATCTTCAAAACGATATGGAGGAGATACGTTTTGATGATACGGTTTTGGAGTTAGAAAAAATTAAACTTGCCATGATTGGTGATGAGTCCATCTCCATAAATGGAGAGAGAACTAATTTTGGTTTTCAAGGTGATATTGGTGGAGCTCCTACAACTTTAAGTGATCTTATAACTCAAGGAGCCTATCCTGTTTGGTCAGTCAGCCTAGCAGAGCGAGTTCCAGTAGGTTGGAATGGGCCCTATCTTCAAGATACCACTGGAGTAGCAGATATTACTACTGACTCCTGGGGAAATAGTTATACCTATGATCGGACTGGTGATCCAATTACAGTTATAAGTCTTGGGGCCGATAATGCTTCAGGCGGAACAGGCCTTGACAGTGATATTACAGTTTCCATTCCTTATAGTTATTTTGTCTCCGATGTTTATGGATTTATCTCTGAAGGATCAAATCCCTACACCTTCGGAGCAGAGATAGAGCTCTATCAGCCGGATGGAGCAGGAGCAATTGAAACTCTTTCTACTATTATAACTGCTGCTGCCAACGGATATTTCTCTTTTAGCAATGTCTCCATGGGCGCAAGATCCATAAAGGTTTTTATGCCTAATAAGGCAACTTCGACTTCAGTAATAGGTCCTGCAACTTTTATGGTGGATAAGCCAAATTATATGATTCCGGCCAGTGCTTTTAGTTTGGAGGCCGCTGCTGCTGGAACAGGAGGAGGAGGAGCTTGCACCATTACCACTGATCTTGCCTACGTTGCAGGATCAAGAAGTTTTAATGCCAATAATAAAACCATCTATTTCAATGTGGACGTTGCTAATAATTTAGATATAAGTGCAGTTACGGCCACCTTTAGTCTTTCTAGTAGAACTTTTTCCAATATGACTTTTCCGGTCGGAGGATATAATTGTACAGGTGGAGCATATAGCCCCTGTCCAGGAAGCAGTGCTACTGAGCTTACCTTTTCAACGGCAGTGCCCATGACTACCGGAGCGGCTCAATCTTTTAGTATTGATTTTTCAAATAGAATGGATACAGAGACTAGTTTAAGTTTATATTATGTTCACTCTTTAGGTTGTAGTACAGTTACTATTAACGATTTTTAGAAGTAGGAGTTATGCCTTTATTTACTTATAAAGCAAGAGGTCAAAATGGGGAAGCAATCTCAGGAGAGGTTGTTGGGGTTAATATTGACGAGGCCAAGCAGCAGCTCTCTAGTCAAGGTATGTTTGTTAGTAAAATAGGTGAAAAAAAAGATCTGTTTGATTTTGCAAATATGTTTAAACCAAAGGTTAAACTAGATGATCTTATGGTTTTTAACGGTCAACTTGAAACGATTTTTTCAGTTGGTATTCCTCTAATGAAGGGGCTGGAATTTATTGAGGCTCAAACTCCAAATCCTACAATGAAGCAGGTATTAAAAGAGATTATCCAAGACCTCTCAGAAGGAAAAGAGTTTTCTCAGGCCGTTGCGGCCCACCCTCACGTTTTTGATAATACCTACCAGCATCTATTGGTGGCAGGAGAGGTAACAGGGGAGCTTCAAACAATTTTATCTAGAATTTCTGAAATTATTAGTACTAAAATGGATAACACTCAAAAAATAAAATCAGCTCTTTTTTATCCCAAGTTAGTTTTAAGTTTTTTAGTGGGTGTTTTTGCTATTGCTGTCTATTTTATAATTCCAAGAATGCAGGGATTTTATAAAAATATGAAAATAGAGCTGCCGGCCATTACTAAATTAATGCTCAAACTTTCTGAAATTCTGACTTCACCTCTTTTTATATTTGTAACAATTGCTTTGATTATAGCATTTATTTATTTTAAAAAATTACTGCTAGATCGTTATCTCTTACGTATCCATGAGCTGCTTTTAAAGACTCCTCTTTTTGGCCCTCTTATTTTGGAAATTGAGATGAGTACTTTTTGTAATATTATGCATATGTTAATGCAAAATGGAATTACTCAATTAGATAGTTTGAAAATTCTAAGAGGTATTTTAAACAATCAAAAAATAATTCAAACAATTTATCATTGTGAAGATGTTATTGAAGAGGGAAGAACTCTGAGTTTTGGTCTTAACTCTACCAATGTCTTTC
>DAOVTR010000207.1 GCA_030633015.1 Bdellovibrionales bacterium | reverse complement strand
TATCTTTTCTTTTTTCTAATTTTATATATTGTTTCCAAATATTTATTGCAATTTGCCACCGTTTTGTTTCAAAATTACACATTCCTAAAAAATAAAATGATTTAACATAATAAATATGAGAAGTATTTTTTTGGATTTTGTTAAAAACACCGATTGCTTGTTCTATTTCATTATTTTCAAAATAAGAAACTCCTAATCTATATTCACAAAAATCCATTTTTTCTAATTTAGGAATAAATTTTGTTAAATTATTATAACTATTAACGCTTGCTTTATAATTTTTTGTATAAGTAAAATTGATCTCTCCAACACGTTCTTCCGCTTTAACAAGCCATAACGGGTCAGAAGATATTTTAATAACCTTATTAAAATATTCTAATGCTTTAATATGCTCTGATAAATAAGTAGAATACAGTTCTCCAAGTTGATAATAAACTTTTATTTTAATTATTTCTTGAGGTTCTCCTCTAACTATATTTTCATATTCTCTAATTGCTTCTGTATATTTTTGTCTTTTAATAAATTCTTGAGCATCAAGAATTCTTTTATGAAATCGTGGTGTAAAATCACATGATAAAAAAAACAAAAAAAGAATTAAAACATTTAAATTAATCAGGTAGTTTTTCATCGTCGCCAACAGTACTAACCTGATTAGGACTTGGATCCACAACTTTTTCAACAGCCACTACTTTCTCTTCTGCTTTTAATCTTATGATTCTAACTCCCTGTGTGGCCCTGCCCATTAATGAAATTCCAGCTATCTTAGTTCTAATTACTTGTCCTTTATTTGTTATAATCATCAAATCATCTTTATCGCTTACTGGCTTTATTTGTACAATATCTCCATTTTTTTCTGTAAGCCTCATTGCAATTATACCTTTTCCACCTCTTGACTGCTTTCGATAATCCGATGAAACCGTTCTTTTTCCATACCCATTTTCTGTTACTGATAAGATTTCTACACTATCATCTATGATTTCCATCCCAATAACTCTTTCAGCTAAAGTTATAGCTAACCCTTTGACTCCTTGAGATACTCTTCCCATCGGTCTTGCATCTTCTTCTGAAAACCTTATAATTTTTCCCGAAGTTGAGCATAATAAAACATCTTTTGATCCATCTGTTACCCTGACACAAACCAAATTATCACCATCTTGAATTTTAATTGCTTTTAGACCTGTTTGTTTAATTTTCTTATAATCAGTTAAATTTGATTTTTTTACTAATCCTTTTTCAGTTGCAAACATAAGGTATTTTCCATTTAAATCTTCTGGTATACATATGGTTTCTTTTATTTTCTCTCCTGGGGGTACTGCTAGTAAATTAGCAATATTTCTTCCCTTAGATGTCCTTGCTCCTTCTGGAAGATTATAAACTTGCTTTGAAAAAACTGTTCCTCTGTTTGTAAAAAACAGAAGTGTAGAATGGGTGTTTGCAACAAAAATATCTTTATAAAAATCATCTGCAGTATTATCTCCGCCCTTTACTCCTGTGCCACCTCTTTTTTGTGTTTTATAAGTATCCATGGCCATTCGTTTTATATAGCCCTTATGTGTGATAGTTACTATTACATTTTCTTTTGTAATTAGATCAGCTATTTCAATTTCATCTGCTTTACCAACTATTTCAGTTCTTCTCTCATCGCCATGCTTTTCAATTATTTCATTAAATTCATTTTTTATAATATCTTTAATAAGACCTTCATTTGCTAATATTTCTTTAAGTCTTAAAATTTCATTTAATGTTTCATTGTGATCTTTAATAATTTTATCTCTTTCAAGACCTGTTAATCTTTGAAGTTTCATATCCAATACAGCCTGTGCTTGTATATCAGATAGTGTATATTTCGCTATTAACTGTTCTTTAGCTTGTGATGGTCCTTCAGCCGCTTTAATTAACTCAACCATTTGATCAATATTTTCAACTGCAATTCTTAAACCTTCTAAAACATGAGCTCTCGCTTTGGCCTTTTTTAATTCATAAACAGTTCTTCTAATTATAATTTCTCTTCTATGATCTATAAAACTTAAAAGTTGCTCTTTAAGATTTAAAACTTTGGGGGATCCATTAATAATAGAAAGAAAAATTATTCCAAACGATTGCTGCATTTGAGTATGTTTAAATAATCTATTAACAATAACAGTTGGTATTTCTCCTCTTTTAAGATCAATACTTACACGAATACCCAATCTGTTTGATTCATCTCTTATGGCGGAGATTCCTGTAATTATTTTATTATTTACAAGCTCTGCTATTTTTTCAATCAATCTTGCTTTAACAACTTGATAGGGTAGTTCTGTAATTACAATTCGTTCTCTGTCGCTTTTTCCAAAAGTTTCAATATCATATTTGGCTCTTATTTGAATAACACCTTTACCTGTGTGGTAAGCCGATCTTATTCCTTCGGTTCCATGTATTGAACCTGCTGTTGGAAAATCTGGCCCTGGAATTATTTTCATCAAATCTGAAATTGATGTTGAAGGATCATCTAATAAAACTAATAGTCCGGTTGTTATTTCTGTTAAATTGTGAGGTGGAATATTGGTTGCCATTCCAACTGCTATTCCAGTTGATCCATTAATTAATAGGTTTGGAATTTTTGCTGGAAGAACTTTAGGCTCTTTTAAAGAATCGTCATAATTGGGTTGCCAATCAACTGTTTCCTTTTCTAAGTCTGCGAGCATTTCCTCTGAAAGTTTGTGCATTCTAATTTCAGTATATCTCATAGCTGCAGCACTATCTCCATCAATTGATCCAAAATTTCCTTGACCGTTTATTAACGGATACCTCAAAGAAAAATCTTGAGCCATTCTTACAATGGTATTATAAACAGCACTATCTCCATGAGGATGATATTTACCAATTACGTCACCGACAACTCTTGCTGATTTCATATATGGTTTATTGTGATAATTATTTAAATTGCTCATAGCATATAAAACTCTTCTATGAACAGGTTTAAGACCGTCTCTTACGTCTGGCAATGCTCTACCAATGATAACTGACATTGCATAATCAATATAACAACTTTTCATTTCATCTTGAATAAGAACTGGAATTATATCACTTGGTTGTTTCGAATTATCAATATTATTTTCATCACTCATTTTTTTACCTTTTAATATTAAACATCTAAATTACGAACATTGAGCGCATTTTCCTCAACAAACTGTCTTCTCGGTTCGACTTGATCACCCATTAATACAGAAAAAACTTGGTCTGCTTCAACAGAATCATCAATTTTAACTTGAAGTAGTGTTCTATTTTCTGGGTTCATCGTAGTATCCCAAAGTTGCTCAGGATTCATTTCTCCAAGACCTTTATATCTTTGTATATATGCACCTTGTTTACCATCTGCTAAAATAAAATTTGAAAAATCGTCAAGGCTATTGAATTCTTTAATTTCTGATTTTTCCCTTTCAACTCTAAAATTTGAATTTATAATATTTTTAATACCATCAAACGAGTTTTTAAGATCATTAAATTCAGCAGATGATAAAAAATAACTATTTAATTTAAATCTTTTTGTTCTTGCTGTAGTTTTAACAGTTGTTTTAATCATATTTGTTTTATTTTCTTGGTCATTTACAATTTCAAATGTGTAGTCTCTAAGAGTATACGTTTTTTGTTCATTAAAATAAGTTTTTAAAATTTCAATTTCATTTAGTATTTGTGTCTCATTTTTAATTACATCAGCTGTGATATTTGAATTTTCGATAATTCGTTTTAGTAAAATAGAATCAAAATGAACATCATACGAATTTAAAGTATTAAAATAACTTCTGTACTTATTAACATATTGTTTAACCATTTCTCCTGGAATTTCTTTGTCATCGATAAATATTTTAGATCCGTCTACAGAATTTGCGATTAAATAACTATTAAGTTCTTTTTCATCTTTTAAATATTTTTCTACTTTTCCCTTTTTATATTTATAAAGAGGTGGTTGTGCAATATATACATATCCTCTCTCTATGAGATCAGGAAACTGTCTATAAAATAGTGTTAAAATTAAAGTTCTAATATGTGATCCATCAACATCAGCATCCGTCATAATAACAATTTTATGATAACGTAGTTTTCCAATATCAAAATGTTCCTTACCAATACTTGTTCCTATTGCTTGTACTAATGTTTTAATTTCATTATTAGCAAACATTTTATCAGCTCGGGCCTTTTCAACATTTAAAATTTTTCCTTTGAGAGGTAATACTGCTTGAATTTTTCTATCTCTTCCTTGTTTTGCAGATCCTCCCGCAGAATCTCCCTCAACAATATATAACTCACAAAGTGATGG
>DAOVTR010000018.1 GCA_030633015.1 Bdellovibrionales bacterium | reverse complement strand
TTTGTTGTAACTCTTTAGCAGTTTGTTTTGAAAGTACTCTCTTTTTTTCTCTAAAGTTAAATTGATCTTTTATAATAGTGGGAGGAATATATACTCCATCATTAACAATTGCAGCGTATGCCGCGAGTATCTGTATTCCTGTTGTTGCCACCCCTTGACCAAAACTAATATTACTCAAGTGCAGTGGTGAAATGTTTTTCTTTTTATAAAAGATACCTCTAGACTCTCCTGGAATTTCAATGCCTGTTTTATGACCAATATTCAAATCAAGTAGCGTTTTTTTTAATTTGGGAAAAGTTAAATCGAAAGCAATCTTGGTTGTTCCAATATTTGAACTGTGTGCAATAATTTCATTTACCGATAACCATTCATATTTTTTAGCACTCTCTGCCTCATTAATTATATGGTTACCTATTTCAAACTTACCCCGTTCGCAATAATAACTAGTATCTGGCCTTGCAATATTATGCTCCAAGGCAGAGGCCACGGTAAAAATTTTAAAAATTGAACCTGGTTCAAAAGGGTCCGTTACAAAAGATAACTTTCTGTGCTCCGCCTTTGATTTTAACGGTAGGTTAGAATCAAAAGAAGGATAATTTGCAATTGCTAAAACCTCTCCGGTGCCAACATCAATAATGCCAACGCCTCCTTTCAATGCATTATACTCTATTACAGCCTCTTTCAATGCTTTCTCTGCAATAGACTGAAGATCTTTATCAATCGTTAAAAAAATATCTTTAGGCTCACCAACAACCTTACTCTCAATCTTAACTGGACGCCCCTTTGCATCTTTGAAATATCTTCGAACGGTCGGTTTACCCTTCAATAATTCATCAAATTGATATTCAACTCCCGCGAGTCCAACATTATCAACCCCCACAAACCCAAGCGTTTGAGATAAAAGTTCATGGTTTGGATAAAACCTTCGTGGAACACTTTCAATATAAATACCACCAATTCTCTTTCCTAGTTTTTTAACATTTTCAACTTGTTCATCACTCAGAGTAATTTTTCTCGCAAGCCAAGTGTAGTTCTTTCTGTTTTTAATTTTATTTTTTATCCGATCAAAAGTTAATTTTGGAATAATTTCAGATAATTTTCTGTAGCTTTCAACGCCTCCGATTACCGTT
This sequence comes from Bdellovibrionales bacterium, assembly GCA_030633015.1. Next base: position 9,979 of record DAOVTR010000018.1, on the reverse strand, counting down.
TTAGGAATAGTAAAAATACTGTATGTTTGTACATTAATCGCGAGTGGAGATCCTTCCCTGTCAAAAATATTTCCACGATGGGTAAAAACTTTTGTTTCTCTAAAAATTTGTTTTTTTGATTTTGCAATAAGTGCTTTTCGATCATAGATCTGAATAATAAACGCTTTAAATAAAACCGCGCTAAACAATAGACACAAAACTAAAAAAACAAATGTAACTTTTTTCTTAACCATAACTTTTTCTACGGTATAACAATTATTTGACTTTGTTTTGGTTGATATAAATCATATTTTTTTGCTAAATTACGTAGATTTTTTGTTGAGAGAAGCCTTGCGCGCTTTGCTTTTAATTTTTTATTTTCTAATCCTACTAGCTCTACTGTTTTTTTTAAATTTGCGACCTCGTAATCAAGCTCAACGCCCTTCATTCTAAATAAAACAAAAAGTAGAGCAATAATTGTACAAGTTAAAAAAATTGGAAACCCCTGAGAACTAAAAAGTATATTTTTTGCTCTTCCTATAATCCCTGGCTTTTTTGCTAAAGTCCTTTTAACGACCACAGTCAAACTCCTATTTTCCGTAATACTCTAAGTTTAGCACTTCTAGATCGAGAATTCTCCTTAATTTCACTAACATCAGGTGTAATTGGCTTTTTGGTAATTACCCGAGCAATTCCATCAACTTTATCAAGCTTTCTAAAAGTCTGTTTTACAATTCTATCTTCTAGAGAGTGAAAACTTATAATTGCAAGTTTTCCACCGACTTTTAACATTTCAAATGCATCTGGAATTATTTTTTCCAATACATCCAGCTCTCTATTCACAGCAATTCGCAATGCCTGAAAACACTTTGTTGATGGATTTGTTCTACCAAACCGTAATTTTTTAGGATAACAATGAAAAATAATATTTTCCAGCTGCTTAGTCGATCTTATTTTTTCATCCTCACGAACCTCAATAATCTTTTGAGCAATTCGACGAGAAAATCTCTCCTGTCCATATGTTGAAAATATCTTTTCTAATTCACTTTCATCTAAATTATTAACTAAGTCTTGGGCAGTACTTAAGTCGTCATTTTCAATATCCATTCTCATATCTAATTTTGCATCATATTTAAAAGAGAAGCCACGATCAGGCTTATCAAAGTGATGGCTGGAGACCCCTAAGTCTAGTAATATTCCATCAAATAAAATCTCTTCATTTAAATTTAATATTTGATTTTTAAAGTTTTCAAAATTGCTTTTGATGAGCAAAATTTGGTTTTGTAAATCTTTACTCTTTATAATTTTTTGTCCATTTACAAAAGCTTCTGGGTCTTGGTCGAAAGAAATTATATTTGATTTATTAAACATTGATGCAACTTGTAATGAATGACCTCCTCCTCCAAAAGTTAAATCCGCAAAGTGATATTCCCCATTTGGATCAAGGCCATCTGTTAAATTTAAAATAACCTCTTCTAGTAAGACACTTTTATGTTTTAAGTATTGATCCATTTTATTTTAATAAAACCTCAACAAAATGTTTTTGTTCTAAGCTTATATTTTCTCTCGATGTAAGAATACTGTTAATGTTTTCTTGGTTTCTTATTAATTTTGATACATAAAACTTTTGTACTATTTCCTTTACTAACCTCTTTGCCATTTCATTGTTTTTTTTCATCACCTTTAAAATTTCTTCTAAAGAACAGTGCTCTTCTTTCCAACAGTCATAATCTGTAACCATTCCAATGGTTGAATAACCAAGGCCAGCTTCTTTTGCAAGATAGGCTTCTGGTACATTCGTCATTCCAATAATAGATGCACCAAAACTTCTGAAGATATTAGATTCTGCTTTTGACGAAAACTGAGGCCCTTCAATACAAATATATGAACCTCCCTTAAATGCCGAAATTTTTTGTTCTTTGCAACAGCCAAAGATCAGCTCTTGTAAATTATCATCCACAGGATTAGCTGCTGAGACATGTCCTACTATACCTCCTCCAAAAAATGTTCTTTGCCTCGTTCCCTTCGTCCAATCTATAAACTGATCTGGTAAAACAAAACAATTTGGAGGATACTTCTCTTTTAGTGACCCTACTGCGGATATGGAAACTAAAAACTCTACTCCTAATTTTTTCATTGCAAATATATTTGCCCGATAGTTAATCTCTCCGGGTAAAAAAGTATGATTTTTGCCATGCCTAGGTAAAAAAAAGAATTTATTATCATTAAATTGTGCTTCGATTATTTTATCACTAGGTATTCCAAAGGGTGTTTCGATCAAATGTTCATTTACAATTGAAACGCCATCAATATTATAAACTCCTGTACCTCCAACAAAACCAAGCGTAGCCATACAAACCCCTTTTTATTAACTATAACTAATTTTTTATGATTTTAGAAATTATGTGGCAATTTTTTAAATTCCACCCTTAAGATTCATTAATACCAGCTTACTCGTCGTTTTAAGTGTATCAAAAACACCTTGACCAGTTGTCGCAATTGCTTCAAATTCCGGAACTTTCCATTTGTTCAATTTTTCACTTAGATCAATAATCGGTGAAACATTAGGAAGATCTCTTTTATTCCACTGCATAACTAATGGAAGCTTATCTGCTTGATAACCTTGCTCTTGCAGGTTTTTTTCTAGTCCTTGTAAACTTTCAATATTTGCTTCCATTCTCTCAACTTGAGAATCTGCTACAAAAATAATTCCATCAACTCCTCGTAAAATCAATTTTCGACTTGCCTCATAAAAAACCTGACCTGGAACTGTATACAGATGAAATCTTGTCTGAAAACCTCTTATCTCACCTAAGTCCAAGGGGAGAAAATCAAAAAAGAGTGTCCTCTCATTTTCGGTATTAAGAGAAATAATTTGTCCTTTAACATCTGAAGTTGTTTTTTTATAAACATGTTGAATATTAGTTGTTTTGCCTCCAAGGCCTGGCCCATAATAGACAATCTTACAATTAACTTCTTTTTTATGATAATTAACAAAAGACATATTTAATTTCCTGCAAACGTAAAGAGGTTATCCATTTCATCATCAGTAATATCTTTAAATAAAAACTTACTATCATGAGATTCTCTTAATCTATGGTTTAATTCGCGTAAATAAAGTTTTAATTTCTGTGCCAACTTTCTAATTAATGTTTTTAAATATCCTGGATTTATCTGATCAAAATAAGTAACACTCAAATAATATTTTTTCCCATCAAATTCTACTGGAAGAATATATATTCCCTTTGATGAGGTATCAAAGCTAAAGCGAAATACTTCATCATGATTATTCGGGAGAAAAGAGGTTAGTGCCTCAGCTGCTTGCCAGACACCCCCCAAAAGAGCACCAATGGAACTTTGTTCTAAATCACTGGAGTTTTTATCTGTTGAATACAAAATAATTCCATCATGTCTAACGAAAAAAAGATTACATGAATTAAATTCTTGTAAAATAGTAGACGTACTAAAAAAACTTTCAATTTCATTTTGAAAAGTATTACTCATTGTTTATCTTACATCCTCTTTCTATTTTCCAAGGCCTTGCCAATTGTCATGGAATCGAGGTATTCAAAACTTCCACCCATCGGCATTCCAAACCCAATTCTTTCAACCTCTATATTTTGAGGTAAAAGCTGTTTAATATATGAACTAGTTGCATCTCCCTCAACTGTAGGATTTAAAGCAAGGATAACTGTTTTAACATTTTCATCATTAATTCTTTCTATCAATTTGTCTATCCGCAAATCATCAGGGCCAACACCCAAAAGCGGATTTAAAACTCCTCCTACAATATGAAATTTACCTTCAAAATTTCCACTTTGTTCAATTGCAATACAATCTGTTACGTTTTCTACAATACAAAGTAAACGCGTCTGAGATCTTTCGGGTGAGCTACATATTTTACATTTTTTTTCCGTAGAAAAAATGCCACAATCTTCACATCGAGCAATATTAGAGAGAGTTTTTATGCTTTCCCCAAATTCATGAAGCTCTTGCTCATTCCAGTTAGTTAAAATCATGCATTGACGAAACGCAGTCTTTTCTCCAACTCCTGGAAGCTTTTTAAATGAATCAACTGCTCTTTGAAATGCTTTTGGTAATTCCATAAATCTAAAATAATCCAGGTATATTCATTCCACCAGAGACCTTGTTCATAGCATTGTTTACCATATCTTGTGACTCCTTAACGGCTTGGTTTACTCCAGTTTTAACAACTTCTTGGAGCATTTCGACATCACTTGGATCTACGCATTCCGGATTTATTATTAGATCTAAAATTTCTTGTTTTCCATTAATTTTAATCTTAACCATTCCTCCACCAGATGAAACCTCAAGCTCCCTTGTTTCCAACTCTTTTTGTAGTGTGGTTAATTTGGTTTGCATTTGTTGTGCTTGCTTCATTAAATTATTCATATTTTTGGCCATCACAATCTCCTGTGAAATTATTATTTTTTTATAATTGTATTTATTTTAGAATTAAACAACTTTTCAGCCTCTTTTATTGTCTCGTGAGCTAAAAAAACATTTTGATCTTTAATGGTTTGATCCTCTTCTTTTATTTGCCTTATTTCAACCTTCGATTGAAAATTTGTTTGCTCTTTCATCTTTGAATCTAAAAGCATTAACTGTAAATTAACCTCTTTCTCCTCTAAATCAAAAAAAGAACTTAAATGGTTAACAATCTTATTTTTTATATCCGATTCATTTAAATACTCATAAAAAACTTTTTCTGCATCTGAAAAACCAAGAATAACCTGTAATGCACCATCTTTATTTTCAATCTTTTCTAAAATATTTCCTTGCTCTAAATTTGCCATTGTTGCAGGTGAAATACTATTTAAATACAAAAGAAAATTATCCCAGTTTTTTTCTTCTTTTTTAATTTCTAACTTAGGTTCATCTGGTTCTAAAGGTGGAGGCGGGACACTAACTTCTTTTTTTTTTTCTTCTTCGATTTCAGTATTGATTTTTTTAGGGTCCTCTTTTGAAAAAAAATTTCTTCTAAGAGTCAGTTTTTGAAATAAAATCTCTGCCATATTCTCAGGATCAATTGAATTAAAAAGCCAAACCGAATCCTTTGATAAAACCTCATAAATCCAAATAAGTTCCTGTAAGGATATGTCTTCTAAAATACCTTCATTTAAAAGCCCAACACTAAATACCTCCTGAGGAGAATCAATTAGCTCAATGACTTTAAAAATATTATCCATTATTTGAGAATAAATATTTTTCAGATCAACATTTTCAACAATAAGAGATCTATAACTCAAAGAGACTTGAGAAAAATCCCCAAGGAGCATATAGGAAGTTATATCTTTAATGGCCGAAGACTTGGCAATTCCCAAGGCCATGGACATTATCTCCTCTGATACATAGTTTTCAGTAGTGTAACTTAATACCTGATCAAGCAGTGATAGGGCATCTCTTATTGAACCCTTTCCCTGTAGCGCAATTTTTTTTATAATTTCTTTGTTTTCAAATTGTAGATTTTCCATTTGTGAAATATTGTTCAAATGAGAAATTAAATCATCCGTTGATATAAATTTAAAATCTAATCTTTGACACCGAGATAAGACTGTTTTGGGAACCTTCTTGGGTTCAGTAGTTGCAAAAATAAAAACAACATGTTTGGGTGGTTCTTCCAGTGTCTTAAGTAGCGCGTTAAACGCTTGCTGAGTCACCATGTGCACTTCATCAATAATATAGATTTTTTTACTTCCAGTTGTTGGCAAGTATTGAATATTAGAAATTAAACTTCTAATATGATCCACGCCATTGTTTGACGCACCGTCAATTTCCATTATATTCATTGATGAATCTGATTCAAAATCTATACAAGAAGTACATGTCCCACATGAATTAATATCATCTGTTAGATTTTCGCATCTTATTGCTTTAGCGATTAGTCTGGCAATTGTCGTTTTGCCAACGCCTCTTGTACCTGTTAATAGATACGCTTGCCCAATACGATTATGTTTAATTGAATTTTGAATTGATTTTATGACGTGATCTTGACCGACAACTTCATCAAATTTCTTAGGACGCCACTTTCTTGCTAAAACTTGATAAGACATTCAAAAACACTCCAACAACACCGAGATAATAGTGGCAGTCAAGCCATACAACACAAAGCAGCAACAATTACCGTTGCTTCGTTCCCGACCTGGCGGAGTTAACCGTACTAGCAATTGTTATAGGCTTAACCACCAAAAGCATAATATTAGTGGGCAGGGGAGTTGTCAAAGAACTTTTTAAAAAACTACACTCTCTTAAGTACTATATTACACTTACCAAAATATAATAAATTTGTTATATGTTTTTTATTATTACGGTTAAAAATTTTATAAGGAGAGATATATGCCATTAACTACCAGCCTTGAACACATGAACTCAGCACAAGAAGTAAATGACCTTATTAGCGCAAAAGAAAATGTAATGATTTGTTGCGGAAGAATGGGGCCCATGTGTATTCCTGTTTATGACATTATGGATGAACTAAAATCCGAATATCCAAACGTAGAATTTAGAGACATGGATTTTGACCATCCTGAGGCCGCAGTAATTAGAAACTTAGACGAATGTGCTACATTTAGAGGGCTACCATTCACAATATATTATAAAAATGGAAAAATTGTAAAGGCTACAAGTAGCTTGCAAGATCAAGAGCAGATAACAACAATTTTAGACGAATTTTTAAAATAGATCTAAGGACGTTTTATGGATTTTGACACCATTGTCTTAGGAGCAGGTCCTGCTGGGTTAACCGCAGGAATATACCTATCAAGAGCAAAACAAAAAGTTTTAATTGTAGATACTGCAACTGCTGGTGGGCAGTTGATTTTCACCCACGCCATTGCAAACTATCCTGGCGTTATTGATTCTCCTGGATACGCAATTGCAGCCACCATGAAAAAACAAGCAGCAAGTTTTGGTAGTAAAATTTTATCCAATAAAAAGCTCACCAATTTTAATTTTGAAAACAGTGAAAAAATGGTTGAGCTTAATGGCAAAGATCAATATAGCGCAAAATCTATTATTATTGCTACCGGAAGTACACCAAGACCTCTGGGCATTGAATCTGAAGCAAAATTTAAAGGTTCAGGAATTTCATATTGTGCAACTTGTGATGGAGACTTTTTTCAAGATCAAGAAATTGTTGTTGTAGGTGGTGGAAATAGTGCCCTTGAAGAAGCCGTTTCACTCACTCAATTTGCATCAAAAATAACACTGATTCATCAATTCGACCATTTTCAAGGTAGTGAGTTTGCCATAAAAGAGGCAAGTGAGAATTCTAAAATTAGTTTTATTATGGAAAGTAAAATACAAGAATTCGTTGGAGATGAAACCCTACAAAGTGTAACGGTTAAAAATTTAAAAACCAATGAGATAACTTCAATTAACTGTTCCGGTACTTTTATTTTCATTGGATATATTCCCAAGAGTGAACAGTTTAAAGAGACTCTTAACTTAAGTAAATATGGTGAAATATTAGTAGATGATTCTTTCAGTACTAATATTTCTGGAGTATTTGCTGCTGGAGATATTACTCCTAAAAAATATCGTCAAATTACTACTGCTGTTTCAGATGGAACAATTGCGGCCCTAAATGCCATAGAGTTTAATAAAAAAGTCAATAATCAATAGCTTATAAAATTATTCTTTTTCTTGTTGTCTGGTGTGATGATTTTGATATGATAATATCAGTTATGTATGACAAAAAAATATTTTTTATTTCACTGTTCTTTTTGACTCTTTTTATTTCAAAAGCAAGTTGTGATACAAATCTTGGAACTATCAATTCATTAACAAGGGGATTTGCAACACTTAAAGAGTGTCAGTTGGAACAAGAAGATCATTATGTTTGCAAAAATAAACTTTTTAATAAATTTGGAGATCTGTTTGATTTTGCCATCAAAAGAAGAGGTATTCTAAAGTTTGCAACAACCAACCACTGTATTGCATCTAAGGCCAAAATTAGTGCATCAGGAATTAAAATACCCAAGTGTCCTACTCATTTTGATAAAATACAAGGGCTCGATAATACTTTTCCAACAGCAGGAATCTTTGCTCTATACACTGGAGATAACGACAACTTTATTCACGATCTAGCATCAAGTTTTCTTAAAAAAGGCGAAGGTGTTTTTAACTTGGTACTACCCAAAAGCAAAATCAGATCATTAAAAAAAAATCCACTTCTTTTAAATCTTTTAAATACAAAAAAAGTAAATATCATCACCTTAAACACCATGCCATCTGTTCAACGATGGATGCAGGACTCATTTCAGTTCACCACCATTGCAGGAAAACCTGCCATATATCAAATAGAAAATCCTTATGAGAAAGGGTTTCCATTTTCCAAGCGCCTTGCCTGCATACTAGCAAAAGAGTGTAACCTTCCTTACTATATTCCTCCTGACATGGTAAATCCCTTAAATAGTGATTACAACAATCAAAATAGTGGTGGAAACCTGGAAGTTCTTCCTGGTGGAACTTTTTATAGGGGAATTATTAAACCACGCAACCGCCCCTTTCCAACAGATTATCAAAAAAGACAAAAAAAGGCCCTCGTGAAAGAGGGCAATAAGGTAATTGATATTAATACTTCATTTTTAAAGGCCAAACATGTTGACGAAATTATAAATATTATTAAAACTGATCAACCTGCTCCTTGCAACTTTGCAGTCATGATTGCCAGTCCCAAAAAAGCTTTTCAATTAATTGAAAGCTCTTCAATAGACAGACCAAAAGCAAATATTAACCTGTGCAAGCAGTATTCATATCAAACACTAATGGAGAAAGGCTCCAATCATATTATTTCCAGCGAAGTTATAAAAAACATTTATAAAAACAACTGCATTGACGATCTGCCTGCTCATCAATATATAAAGTCAAAAGAGTACCACATTCTAAAAGCACAAAACTTATTTAGACTCTCTCCCAAATCACCTGAATCCATTATGAAAGAAAATGAACAAATAATTTTGCGCGAATTAAGATCTTCTTCTGGATGCCAAAACCCAAAAGTTATTCATGTTCCTGTTTTTTTTAGAATCGGAGTTTCATATACACCAAACCTGATAAATAGCGTTGTTCAAACACCTGTCAATTCTCCCTCTCACGTAATTCTTCCACGCTCATACTTTGCCCCTTTTGATCTATACGTTAGTAATGAATTAAGAAAAGTCGGTGTTAAAACATCATTTGTTCACGATATGGGATATCACTTAAAATCAGGTGAGGTCCACTGCGGAACCAACAGCGCAAGGATTTGTAATCCATGAAAAAGAAAAAAGTCTTAATTATAATTTTAATTAATCTATTTATAAGCTTCGCTAATTCTCAGCAAAAAGAATTTCTATTTTTTGGCAGTTTCAAATTAGAGCACTCTCCAAAATACAGTGGACTCTTTAGGCTTGAACATCTCAATGATAAACACTTTCTCGTTATAGGTCCAGATAAGAACCATCAGTGCAAATTTTTAATAAAGCGGCTTACTGCTCCTCAACAGACGAAAGGCATTAGTGGAATCATTTTTTCCAACAAAGTTCCCAGTTGCCAATATAAAATACAAAATAAAACTATCAATAAATTCTGGAACAGCCTTGAACTAATTGATCTAGACTATAGGCTAAATTCAAAAGGAAAAATTCAAGGAAAAATTCATCTCCAATCTGAAAAAAAATCTTATTTAGGAAAGATACACTGATCTTTTTTAATTAAAAAAGCTTGATTTATAAAAACAACATTAAAACTGTAATCTATTATGGAGAGAAGAGCGTCCTTATGTGATATCTTCTCTCCATAAGTTTTACTATTTAAAAATCTAAAGTGTTTTTTAAAATTAGTTTTTAGAACAGGTAACTTCGTCACAAAACATGCTACTATGCTTAGCTTCACAGTTTTGAGTAGCACTACGACTTGCTTCATTTTTTGAGTTTGATTTGTTTTCATCATTATAAAACGTGGTTCCAAATGCCTCCACACAACATGTCCAGGTTTC
>DAOVTR010000392.1 GCA_030633015.1 Bdellovibrionales bacterium | reverse complement strand
TTTTTCTTACTGATAAATTTAAATTTCTAAGATAAAATATTAAATATGAAAAAACTAACACTGATACTTTTAATTACTCTCCTGTACTTTCCTTATACAAATACTACTGGAGAAACAAAACAACCAAACGAATCTGTAATAAAACAACTCCTTTTAGAAGTTAAAGCAATAAAATTATATAAATTAGAGATAAAAAAAAGAGAACAAGAAATTTTTAATTTCAAAATACAATTTAGTGAACATATTACCAATATTGCTACCCATAATTTTAATAAAGATGCATACCAAGATAATCAAAAAAAGGTATTAGTATTGGAAACGAATATTAAAGCATGGAATAAAGATGCTGATATTCGACTGCTAAAAATCAAAGATCTTATTCCTATTGTTGAACAATCTCGAAAGTCTAATCAAGAAATAATTAAACAAAAGAAAAAAAGAGATCAGAAAATTATAAAAAAAGACATCCTAAGATATAATTCAATATTAAAAGATTTAGGTTCTTTGAAAAAGGTATATGAAAAACATACAACTATTCTTGGTAATTTTCTAACCGTTTTAGAAAAATGGAAAATATTTTTAAAAAAGAAAATGAAAGCAGAAATCAATGAGAATCTTTTTTCTTGGGAACTTAGAAGTTTTTTTAAAACGCCTCTAAAAACCACATCTATTCTATTTGATAACATAAAACAAAAGATCGCTGAAATTACACGTTTCAATTATATAAAATTAATCAAAGCAAGTTATGAGTCCATAATTCTTTTCTTATTTTTATATGTAACAATTTATCTTGCAATTATTATTTCAATAAAAAAAATTTCATACATACTAAAACATATTGATACTCGTTATTTTGATCCGACATTCGAAACAGTTATCAATATTATTTTTGAAAACAGGACATCTCTTGCCACCATTGTATATATACTAAGTCTTAATTTTACCTTATCAAATGTAATATCACCGTACCCTCAAATTTTTAATTTTTTTGTATACACATTCACATTTTTAACCCTATGGCATAAGGTTGGGAAAAGAGTTTTATGTACTTTCATTAAAGAGATAAATAAATCTAAAAAGAATAAGCATCTTAATTTCTCAACGATACCATTTATAATTTTTATTATAACCAAAACTGCCCAAAGTTCTTTTCATGCTTCAAATGATATTGTTATTTTTTTAAACAGTATTTTACTTGGATGGATAAGCTATAAACTATTTGAAGTGGCCATGAGATATAAAATTTATCAAGACCGGTTTGGTAGTGAACGAATAGCTCTTTCCATAAAAACTTTCAAGACAATATTTGTACTTTTTATGGGAGCGATTTTAGCCTCAACAATAATTGCAATTGCAGGTTTTGGAGTTCTCGGCTCTACTATTCAAATCGTTATTTCCAATGACCTCCTTGCACTTGCTCTTGGTTGGTTTCTTTATCAAAGTATAAACTCTTTTTTAGATACAAAAGGGAAGTCATTTATAAAACAAAAAAACAATAAATTATTAAACTACTATTACCCATTTATTCGTAATTTTTTTAATATAATGTTTTTAATGATTTTTATCCTTGTAGTTATCTATACGTGGAGTAAAACCATATTTATCCATGAAGATATTTTTTTGATCCAGCTTATCTCTGTTGGCGAGTTTCATCTTACTTTGGGCCAAATAGTTTATCTTATTATTGCTTTTTATATTGTTCGGGCAATACACCTAACAATTATTTTCCTAAGTGAGAACTTACTTCCTGGTCACTTTAATCCAAATGAAAAATCCACTCCTCATCTGGCTCCCATCTTGCGTTACGTTTTTATTTTAATATATATGCTGGTTGGGGCTGGAGTACTAGGAATTACCTATAGAAATTTAATAATTTTTGCCAGTGCTTTAGGGGTCGGAATCGGGTTTGGCCTTCAAAATATTGTTAATAATTTTATTTCCGGAATCATTTTACTTTTTGAACAACCAGTCCGAGTTGGAGATATTATCGAAGTTGATGGGCTATATGCTACCGTTAAGAGAATTGGCATAAGAAGCACTATTGTTGAATCATTTGATAACTCATCAGTTATAATTCCAAACTCTGAGATTATTTCAAACCAACTTACAAATTGGACTTTAAATAATAATATTATTGCCATTAAATGCGCAGTAGGAATTGAATATGGTAGCGATACTGTTAAAGTTTCAGAAATCTTAAAAGAGATAGCAAAAAATCATAAAGATGTTATTAACTATCCAGAATCAGTCGTTTGGTTTGAAGAATTTGGTGATAGTAGCCTTAATTTCATACTTAAAGTATGGATTAATAAACCTCATCAAAAATTTAATATCCATAGCTCAATCATGCATCTGATTAATTCTGCACTAGAGCAAAACAATATTACAATTCCTTTCCCACAATCAGATATTCATATTAAAGATGGATTGGAACTTAATAAAAAAAATTAATCTATATTTTTTCCAAGGACGATAATATTCATTTTTTCAAGGTGTTTTCGCGCATCTT
>DAOVTR010000044.1 GCA_030633015.1 Bdellovibrionales bacterium | reverse complement strand
TTAGATTTTTTCCGTTGTAGATCATGATGACCCCTTTTAAAGATTTAAACTAAAATAAATTTCAGCGTTATCTTACAACGTTATTGAAGTTCTTGGCCAGTAAAGTACAAAAAAAAGTTAAGCACTAAAACGGTCAGACTTACCACTAGAGGGGGTAGAGCTTATATTAATAAGTTCCTTTGGAAAAAAATCAACTACGTAATCAATGACCTCCCGAATGGTTATTACTGAAATAGGAGCATCATCACTGTCTAATATGGGAATATGCTGATAACCACCAAGTTTCATATTTGTTAAAATATATGCAATGCTGTCATTGGCATGTAGCGTGACAGGATCTTTGGTCATTATTTTTTGTAATGTATTTTTTTTAATATCTAGGTTTTGTCCTAAAACTTTTTTAAAAAAATCTTTTTCAGTAACAATTCCTATTAGTTTATTATTTTCAGTAACAATTATTGAGGTTATCTCTTTTTCACTCATTTGCTTAATTGCTTTTTCTATTGAACTGTTTTGATCTAGTTTTATAATTCCAGGCATAGAAAGAACATTTATAGGTCTTTGAAACAATTCATAATATTTATCTTCTTCGATAGAGTCTCTCTCGTTCATAATTTTCATCTCATCTTCAACTCCATCGTCCCATTGTTCATTACTCATAGATCCTCCATGCTTATATTAAACGAGTATACTTTATAGCTTTTTGAAGTATATCAGGCAAGTATATTTAGACTATCTTTAAATTATTAGGTTTTACAAATGATCATCTTTGATTGTAAAATTAGGCTGTTACGATAGACACTTTTGAGCTACTTTTTAGAGTTTAAAATTCAGGTCGTACTATAAATTTTTTAACAGGGGATTTAAAATGGCAAACTTTTTCTCAGATTCATCGGAATGGAAATGGCTTTTTAATAATGCAATAGATTGGAAAACTCTGATTCCATTATATTATTCCAAATTTCCAACGGAAGAGGGGTTTGAAAATGAGCAAGATGTTATTAATTTTTATGAAGAGTTATTATCTTCTGTTGGGAATTGGGCCGGTAATGCTATTTGGGATCGATCAAAAAAAATGGATCAAGAAGGAGTTGGTGTTATAAAGGATGGAGTTGCAATTCCTGGAGAACATTTATTGCAGTTATATAAAGAAGCAAGGGAGTTAGAGTATTTTACTCTTAATGTTAAGAAGGAATCCGGTGGACTTGAAGTTTCGTCTACTTTGATGTTGATGACTATGAGTCTTATTGCTCAGGGATGTCAGGGGTCAGCCGTTCAACTTGGTTTTTTTACTTCTATTGTTGATATGGTTGAGCGCTTTTGTGATAAGGAAACGAAGGATAGAATTCTTCCTCTAATTGCGAAGGGAGACCTTTCTGGTGCTATGTGTTTAACTGAGCCTGATGCAGGATCAGATGTTGGGAATATAAGAACATCAGCTACACCAACAGATAATGGAAAATATCTTCTCAATGGTTCAAAAATTTTTATTTCAAATGGTGGGGGAGGACTTGGATTTGTTCTGGCTAGAATAAAGGATGCTCCTGAAGGTCTTGATGGTATTTCCATGTTCTTCGCTGAAGAGTGGTTAGGTGAAGGCGAAGATAAAAAACATAATTATTATATGGGAAAAAATGAAGATAAAATGGGACTTCATGCATCATTTACTTGTGAAATAATCTACGAAAATTCTATTGCAACTTTAGTTGGAGAGCCTCATAAGGGATTTCAATATATGCTTCACCTTATGAATGAAGCAAGAATTGCAGTTGGTATGCAATGTTCTGGTGGGATTGAAGCTTGTGTTAAAATTTCAAAAAAATATGCATCAGAAAGAGTTCAGTTTAAAAAACCAATTGGAGAGTTACCATCATTAAAAAGAATATTAGATGATATGCAAGTAGAAAGTGATGCAATTAGGGCCTTACTATTTGATACGGCACTATATTTTGATATTTACTCAAAATTAGATCTTAAAAAAGGTCAGGAAGGAAAATTATCTGATCAAGAGGAGAAGCTACTTCGTGAAGCAAAAAAATGGACTAGAAGAAGAACTCCACTTGTCAAATATTATGGAGCAGAAGCTTTTACAACGTTATCAAGAAAGGCAATTCAAGTTCACGGTGGTTATGGTTTTATGAGAGAGTATGATGCAGAAAGATTACACCGTGATAGTTTTGCTCCTTTATTGTATGAAGGAACTTCACAGATCCAAGCATTGATGGCAATGAAAGATTTAATGAAATTTACTTTTAAAAATCCATCTAAGTTTGTTCAATCGATGCTACTTCCTCATCAAAATGATAATATTATCAATGCTGACAGTAAGTATGGTGATGGATTTGCAAAAATACATTATAAATTTAAAAAGAATATGTCTAAAATGTTACTAAGTGTTTTACGGCCAGACACTAAAGATATTTTTAATGCAAAAGCTTGGCAAGATGAAAAGAACATTGAGCATCTAATGATGCATTCAGAGACTTTATGTCAAGGATTAAGTTATATTGAGACATTGAGAGTCTTAAGTAGGCATGGCCAAAAAGATAAAGAGAGAAAAGATCTTTTTAATAAGTATTATCAGCTCGTAGCACCAAGATTAGAGGCAATTTATACTGATTGGAAAATGTTTACTCCATAATTTAATGAGGTTTTTAATGAAGCAATTATTTTTAGCTGTTTTTTTTGTATTTCTTTTTATTGGATGTCAGCAAGAAAAATTTAAAGAGGTAAATCAAGCAGCATCTTTAAATTCAAAGATGACACAAGCTCATCAAGTAAGTAAAAATTCGATGGGTGACAAGAAGCTTCCGGAGGGACACCCCAAAATTGAAAAGAGCTCCATTTTGGTTAAAAAAGGTGAAATTAAAAAAGTGGCTGGAGGATATACTGTTGAGGAGCTTTTTAATCGAGGAAAAAATCTGAAAAATAAGATTATTTCAGTTCGTGGTAAAGTAGTTAAATTTAATCCTAATATAATGGGAATTAATTGGATTCATCTGAAAGATGGAAGTGGTGATCAAGGAACAAATGATATAACCGTTACTTCAAAAACAAGTGTAGCAATTGGTCAAATTATAACGGCCAAGGGTAAATTGATTTACGATAAAGATCTTGGGTCAGGATATTTTTTCAAGGCGTTGATTGAAAAAGCTGAAATACAATAATTAGATCTCACTTGGCCTAAAATATTGATGAAAAAGTGGAACGGTTTTAAACGCTTCGTCGCTGTCTAGTTGAGAATGAGTTTTATAAATTTTATATTTTTTCAGATCTTTTATTCTTATTCTATCTAGTTCACCATAAAGGTCTATAGGACTCATTGGTATTTTATTTTTAATAAGAAATTTATTATCAATCTTTTGTAATGCTTTTTGCAATTTAGTTCCAACTTGCCTTAGTATGATAATAGCTTGAAATGTTTTTTTACTCATATTTCTTGGAAATTGTTTACTAACCATTGGCATTTCCCATAAAGGCCAATTTCTTAAATAATAAATTGTATTACTAAGAACAAAAGATTTTGCGCTGGTTCTAAACTCATATCCATAATCATCCATCCACTGAAAGATTTTTGTTAATATGGCATCTTTAATATGATTGTCTCTCATTCTTGAAAAATCTCTCCATTCAGCAATCAGGTCAAATCTTGGATCAACAAAAATATCTGCAGGAATAAAACCTGTTTCAGCTTCGATTCCTAGAGCTTCTAGAAATGTTGGATTTTTCATTGTAAGATTTGATTTAAAAAGTGGTAATTGTATTTTACCATCGGTTGCATACTCGAAACCGGCAATTGCCACTTCAGAACAAAAAATTTCATTATGCTCAAGACCGTCAAATTTAAAATCATAGGGAATATTACCGTCGTTATCGCTGGCATTTTTGGCCAGATTAAACATGTATTCTGCAGCACGATGGGCAACTTCAGAGTCATGGTATCTAAAAATTGCTGCACGATTATTTTCATTAGTAAGATTTTTCTTTAAGGGAGCAACTACGACACCAATTTCAATATGTGCCTCTATTGTGTATGCTTTTGGTCTTTTGGTCTGAGGATCAATATTTTCCCTGTCAACATATACTAAACTTAAGTGACTAAATTGTGTATCAGTTTCGCCAAGCCTTGCGATGGCAGCAGAGGAAAATGCATTTCCTCTTGAAATTATAATATCTCCAGATTTTATATCAGTGTTTAGAGAAAAATTTTTATATTTAGAATCAGGATTTCTAAGTATCCAAGGAAATCCACCTGTTAATATTTTTTTTCTTTTATCTGGATTGTACGGAGTGGGTTTTACGATCATTGTACCTAGGAAATCTTCAATATATCTTGCTGCTCTGAATGCAGACTTTAGTGCAACTGCACACTCTTCTCTAAGCAGGTGGTTTGAGTGAAATTCTTTCATCTTGTTTCTTAGAAGCATTCTGCTTAGCCAGACTTTATTTAAGACTTGTGGCATTTTATTTTCGATTAAAGTCAGATCAAAGTGTGATGAAGGGAGGTTAAAAAGTTGCTTATAACTATCATCTAAGAAGTCTTTGCAAGTATGTGGATTAAATTTTAAAGATTGTATATGATTAATAAATTGATCAGCAAGTTGATCTAAATCTTTTGAAATAATATCATTGTTTGAGCTTGGGAATCTAGAAATAGGATCAATAAGTTTTTTTATATCAAAAAAATTAAGAGATATAATTGAGCTTATAATTATTATTAAAGAAAAAATCCAAATTTTATTTGTTTTTTTAAGCATCCTATCTCTCCTTAAGATGTGATTGACATTAACTATAATACTTATCGTAAAATTACAGGAAGATTAAAAATAAATTTATAGTAGCAAATCGTTTTCGTCGGTTTTAGGAAAAATTTTCAATAAATTGTGTAAAAAAAATTATTATATTTCTTCGTTATTAATCTCCGATAAAGATTTTATTGTATTATTGGGGGAAGGATGAATTATTTTTTCTTAGTATTTGGAATAATGTTCTTTTTCATGGGATGTAATCACATTACAGTCCATAAAGTTCAAATAGAAGAGCATAAATCGAGATCTATTTCATCAATTGATCAGATTGATGATGATCAAGTTGATTATTTTATAAATACAAATGTCACAAAAATTAATATTGAACAGTATCAAAATCTTGTGGAAGAAACGTTGGTCTGGAGGTCTAAGGCAATAGCTTTTTTTAATTTTATTGAAAAGTTGGATGTTTATTCAAACAGTGACCTAAGAATTCTTCATGAGCAAGGAACAGAAGATTATATTAAATTGCGTGAAAGATTAAATATTCATATTAGTGAGGTGAAATGGCTTACCAGTAGACAAATAACTTTAAAATTAACGAATGGGAAAACGAGGTATCGTCCGGCAAAATGGTTTAAGGGAGAATTTAAAAAAATACATTTTATAAACCCAGAAGATGAAGTCGGTCAGTTCTATATTGAAAAAATAAAACTAGGGCTTGCTTCAGCTCTTTTGCTTTATGACAATTATCTTTTGGCAATTGCACAGTATCAAAAATATAAAAAAACTAGAATGTTACTTAATTATGATAATATTGAATATCCAGCTTATCTTCAAGAAATAACGGATAAATTTAATAGTTCAAGAAATTTTGAACGGTTACAAAAAGCAATTAAAATTTTTATAAGTATTCGCAAGTATGAGCAAAAAAATAGCCTATTGCTAAGTGGAGAGCATAAGTATCTCAATGATTTAATAGAGCATAGTTATTTTTATTTAAAAAATCATAGCTTCTCATACTGGGACAAGCTTGTAAGCAAGCTTAGAGGGTATAAAAGTATCATATATGACCGATTTATGAATATAAAAAATCAAACCTTAAATGAAGTAAGTAAAGTCTTTGGAAATTCAGTTGGCATGGTTTCTTTTCGAGATGGAAAAATGAAATATTTAAATAGTGAAAAAATTTTAAATATTAAGCAAAATCTTGAGCCACTTGATATATTGCTTGAAAAAACTCCTTTCAGGTTAACTGATCATTTTATCCCCGGTCATTGGGGGCATGTTGCAATTTGGGTAGGAACACAAGAAGATTTAGAGCTATTGGGTGTGTGGGAGTTGCTTCCTGGTTTATATGATGAGGCCAAGGATTTATATGGATATAATGGGCCATCATTTCAACAATTGGTAAAAGATGGTCATAATATTATTGAGGCCCTGAGGCCGGGTGTACAGATAAATACATTTCAGCATTTTTTAAATATAGATGACTTTGCAGTAATTAGATTAAAGGAATTAGATTTAAATTCTAAAATAAATTTTTTAATAAGAGCGTTTGAACAGATTGGAAAAGAATATGATTTTAATTTTGACGTTGAAACTGATAAGAAAATTGTTTGCTCAGAGCTTGCTTATGTTACATTTAATGATGGTAGAATTAATTGGCCAGTTGAAAAACAGTTGGGACGTAGAACTATCAGTCCTGACAATGTTGCTAGTAAAGCAGTAAATAATGGTGCTTTTTATCCAATTATCCTGTTTTATCAAGGCAAAGAAATAATAGATAATATTGAAGAAAATTTCAACCATCTATTAATGGAAAATTATAATTTAATAAAGTAGTTTAATTTATTGAATTATTTTATTTTTAGAATCAATCATTTGTTCTTTTAATTTTTCAAGACTGTTAGAATTGGTTGCAAAAAAAATATCATTTTTTATTGTTTGTCTGATTTGTTTTTCTTTTGATCTGTTAATGATTTTAGAAGGAGCATTTCGATGTCTTTTATTTAAATATTTTTTGAATTGTTCTTTCAGATCTTTAATCATTTGTGAGTTTTTTTGTACAATAATTTGAGCTTTTCTTACTGCTTCTTTTGCTGCGATAGTTCTTGTTTGAGTTCCAAGTTGGTCAAATGTTTCCCATGGCCTTAAAACTTTTTCTTTTTCAAATTTATTTGTTTTTTTAAAATCAGGTTTTGATTTTTGTATCTGTTCAAGACTGATGGCCATAAAACTATCCTTAGTTTAAGCTTGTATCTGAAAACGCCATAAATGGTTTTTCTATGATTTTAGGACACTTTATTAATCCCTGTTCAATTTGTGAAAAGATTTCTACAAATAATGCCCGCAATTCGATTGCAATTTCTTTATTGGGAGAATTTTCTAATATTGATTTATGTAAGGCAGTAGCTTCTTCACCTAATACGCTCTCTCTAATTCCGTTTGTTGTGCAATTGGCAAGATTAGCATGATACCAATTTTTAATTTCAATACTTAATTTTTTGTTAGCACTAAAGCGAGTTGGTACATAAATATTTTCAAACTGTAAATGCATATCTTCTCTGAATTCATTTAGAAAATGTTTGAAAATTTTAAAATTTCTAAAATTATTTATTTTGCATTCCAGAGGAGATACTAGAGCATCACAAGCTACTAACGCATTAGTTGTTAATTTGTTCCAGTTTGGTGAACAGTCAAAAATTATAAGATCAAAATGTTCTTTTAAATAAGGAAGAACTTTTTCTTTAAGCCAGTATTCTCTACGGTTAATATTGCTTAAATAATCATTTAGAGCAACAAGTTCAGGAGTTTCAGGTATTAAAAAAAGATTTTTAAGATCAGTTTCACAAACGATTTCATTAATTCTTACTTGACCATTAAAAAGATCAGGGAGCCCTTTTGTTCTACTTAATGATTCTATAATTTGGTCAATGTTGCTGTCGTCCTCAATATCTGGTTCGTGGCCTAGAGTTGTTGTAATATCTCCTTGGATATCAAGGCCTACTACGCAAGTTTTAATATTATGAATTGCTGCAATCCTTGCAAGATTTAAAGCAAGAGTACTTTTTAAAACTCCACCTTTAGTTGTGAAAACCGAAATTGCAACTGGATAAGAAAAGTTTTTAATAAACCCAATCTGTTCTCCAATACTTGGGAGGTCGTCTATAGACCAACCAGTTTGATAAATTGCTCCACTTCTAAATTTCTGTCCACTGGGAATTAATTTATCTTTCTCGAGGGATCCAAGTTTCTCTTTTATCCCTGATACTCCAAAAATATCTCCAATTTTTTTTATAGAAAAAAAATTATTTGACATTATTAAACCTCATGTTTTTTAGTGTAATGTAATGGTAGAAATAAAACTTCAGCGTGTCAAAGTTGATTGAGTTAATTTTGTTTTTTTTTGTTATTTTCGATAAAATTGAGGATGAATTCTTTTTTTAACTTAGGGTCAGTAACGTAATCAAACATTTTATTTGTTTTTTCAAGGATTTTTGGATCAATATGAATTGTTTTACCTTCTTCATTTTTTGTTTTTGATATAATTTTTGTATTTTTAATTACGAGAGGAGTAAATTGTTCTTCCGTTAATACAGGATACGTTTCAGTAATTGGATTAAATACTTGTTGTTTTTCACCGTATAAATAGAGTTCAATTAGCTCAGCTTCTCTAATAAATAACCAAAACCCGTTACCAGAGCAGATCTCATCATTTTCAGCTAAGGTTCCATTATTGATTAATAAAACCACTTCATCTTTTGATAAAGGACCAGCAAGGTGATTGTGCTGTGTTCTAATTAACCATTTTTTGTTCATAATATATTACTTTTTTATAAATTATTATATATCATATTCATTATTGATTCTAGTTAATATTTTGTCTTAGCTTAGTAATTTATAAAATCATTGAACAGCTTGATTAAAAGGAATATAATCGTTGCTTATGGAAACAGGCAAAAAAAATATATATGTTATTTCTGACATTCATGGTTGTGCCAGTGAGCTTAAGCTGCTTTTAAATCAACTGCCTTTAGATAAAGATTCTGAAGTTATTTTCTTGGGAGATTATGTTGACCGAGGTCCTGATTCAAAAGAGGTTGTCGAAACAATTTTAGATCTTTCTGAACTTTGTTCTGTTATCGCTTTAAAGGGAAACCATGAACAAATGCTTGAGATGTTCATGAAAGACCCCGAAGGAGAAGAAGCCGGATCATTTATTTATAATGGTGGAGGAGCGACATTGGCCAGTTATAAGACTGGTAATAATACTTACAATTTTCCTCCTAGTCACATGGATTTTTTTAAAAATTTAAAACTTTATTACGAAACGGATGATTATTTTTTTGTTCATGCAGGATTGCCAGAAAAACCCCTTGAGGATATTAAGAAAGGAAATTTTGAACAAGAGATGCTTTGGTTGCGGGAC
>DAOVTR010000287.1 GCA_030633015.1 Bdellovibrionales bacterium | reverse complement strand
TTAGATCATAATTTTTAAAATCCCTAGCAGTTTTGCCAATAATGCTTTCAGCAAAATATCCGAGATAATATTTTCGATCTTCAGATAACTTTTTTGTTTTTTCGATTGTTACAGCAAGGCCACCAATTGTTGAAGTTAGATAACTAACTCCCTCAAAAACGGTAGTCGAAGCTTCTGTCAGCATGGCCCTATCTCCAGCTCTTAAACTTCTAATTCCAATTATACGATCTTGAAACACATCTGTTCTTGTTATATCTAATCCTGTATCAAAAATAGCAATGGTTGAACTGGAACCATCTAGCTCTTTACCAAATTCCTCTTTAAAATCTGCTTTTAGTTTATCAACTCTCATCATTTCAACAGAGCTAATATTACTATCATTCTGGCGAGAATTTCCTTTTAATGTATTATTTTTCTTTCTTGGAATATCAATATTTTTAAAACCATCTATAATAAATGATTTAACTTTATTGTGATCCACTACTAATTTTGCTACGTGGGCCTTTGAGGTGAAATTAATATAACCAGTATTATTATTGGCAAATAAAATCCTACCTCCATCTGACTCAATTTGATTTTTTATTGATAGGAAACTCTCCTTGTCTGCGAGAGTAATATAATTAAGATTATTAATATCCTTTGGCTTATCTGAATTTATACCTTTAACAAACAATTGATCTATTTCGGATTGACTATTTTCTAATTCAATCTGTTTGTTTAATTTTTTCTGATCTAAAACAGATATGTTCTGATTTTTTAAATCTTTATCAGTTTG
The DNA here is from genome assembly GCA_030633015.1 of Bdellovibrionales bacterium. Next base: position 2,604 of record DAOVTR010000287.1, on the reverse strand, counting down.
CTGATATTTTGTTTGAGAATTTTGTGAACATGAGATAAAAATTAATGAAAAGATCAAGACTATAAATAAACCGCGCATAGTAAACCTTTGTAAAGTTAGGCCCAATATTCATTTATGAATGAGCTAAAACTACACTTAATTACACGATTTTATAATACATTGAGTAATCTTTTCATCTGACACGTCACACAATGAACCAGCATGTTGAAATAACTACACATTATATCTTCAATAACTTAATATAAATTTAACATGGAGGCTTAAATGATAAAACTTACGGCCATAACTTTACAAGGTCAGGGCGCGCCAATTCAAACATGGGAAATATTTATTAATCCTGATCAAATACAGACCATAAATAGGGAAACTGGAAAGACAAAAATTCAACTCATGGGATCCAATATTATTCATGTTAAAGAAAAACCTATTGATATTATTAGACAAATTAGAAAGAGTAAATTATCTTATTTAACAGCTAAAAAATCAGAACTGCCCTCTACTCCGATTTAATTGATAACTTACCGAAATCACTTATCACATTTACTTTTTACGCATAATGTCATATAATGTAAGTAATGAATATTAAACCATTTTTTCCATTTGATCACCCTGAAGTATCGTCTGTAAAATTAGAGATTAAGGTGCAAGCAAGAGATACCGGAACAAATATGAGTAAAGATACCATTGACTATGACCAGTATAAAAAAAACAGCAAAACCAGTAAAAAATTAAATTTATTAAAAAGACTTAATATTATTTCTTTTAGGTAAAAAGCTAATATCTACAGAAATTCTCATCTTGAAAATAGTAACTGCAATAACTAAGCCCATATCTACAATCATTTTCATTATGTGATGTATAGCTTCTAGTATCACAAATCCTACTTTCGCCTCTTACAACAGTCGCAACAAATCTTCCCTCTTCGACTTTCCTATCTTTAAAAAATAGATAATAAAAGATTTGATTGTTTCCATAATCTAAAAGTGCTTTTTGAAACACTGTATTTACACCTAAATTGACATGTTTTTGCGTTTGGCCTTTTAAATAATTGAAGGTCATACTCTTTTGAACCTTTTCACCATCCTGTTGGACAGAAACAATAACTAATTTATCAGCAACTACTTTTGAATCAGTATAGAATTTAGACCAGCTTACTGGATCCATTATATTTTCACGACAGTGTTGAAAATTAGAGCTATATCCATTAGGCCCATAGCAACTTAAAAAGACAGATCCAGAAACAGTGCTACGAGTATAATCTGTGCCATCAACAAATCCAAACTCAAAACCATAAGCAGTAAAACTCAAAACCATTATTAAAAGCAGTACTAATTTTTTCATAATAATCTCCTAAAATTTTTAAAGTCTCTCTTTTATAACTTCTGCCAGTCTCTTAATACCCTCGTCAATTTGCTCCAATGTAGGATATGAAAAATTTAACCGAGCAGTATTATATCCATCATCTGTACAATGAAAGGCACTTCCAATAACGTAAGCAACATTTCTTTTTACGGCCTCTGGAAACATTTCATCAGTATCAACACTCTCTGGTAGTTGAAGCCACATAAAAAGTCCGCCCTCTGGCTTCATCCAACTGATACCTCTATCTTTTGGCATATATTTTTCTAATGCTTCATGCATTGCATCTCTCTTGACTCTATATTTATCTATAATTGAATTTACGTGATTATCTAAAAGATCTTGTTTTAAAAATTCAGTTACAATTAGTTGATTTAAACTAGAACAACACAAATCGATGGATTGTTTTGCTACAGAGAGTTTAGTAATAATATCCTTTTGAGCAACTACCCAACCAAGACGTAGCCCTGGTGCTAATATTTTTGAAAAACTTCGACATGTAATTACGTTACTATCTTTATCCAAAGCACCAAGTGCTGTAGGCTTTTGTCCTTCAAATCTTAACTCTCTATAAGGCGAATCATCAATTATAAATATCTCATACTCTTTTGCAATTTTTATCAACTGCTCTCTTCTCTCTTGTGACCAAGTAACACCTGATGGATTTTGAAAATCTGGAACAGTATATATGAACTTGTAATGTTCATCAGCAGCTTTTAACCGCTTTAACTTCTTAGCTAAATCAGTCATCAACATACCATTTTCATCTGATTTTATTCCAACAAAATGTGAGCCATATACTGTAAACGCCTGCAATCCACCTAGATAAGTTGGCAGCTCAACTAATATAGGATCAACTGGATCAATAAACACTCTTCCAATCAGATCTAATGCCTGCTGTGAAGAAGCTGTAACTAAAATATTATCCTCATCGATATCTGTAATTCCATCTTTTGCCATCAGCTTTACAAGCTCTGTTCGAAGTTCAGGTAGTCCTTCGGTTGGAGCATACTGCAATGCTACCGTTGGTTTTTCAGATAGAACTTTTTGAGCTATTTTTTTTATATCTTCCACTGGAAAACTTTCTGGCGACGGAAGACCTCCTGCGAAAGAGATAATCTCAGGCTTATTGGTCAATTTCAAGAGCTCTCTAATAGCACTACCTTTAATTCTTCTGGATGTTATGGAACAATTTTTAATTAGATCAATCATTTTTGACTCCCTCATGAATAAATTTAACACGTA
>DAOVTR010000340.1 GCA_030633015.1 Bdellovibrionales bacterium | reverse complement strand
CTAGACAATATAAATCATAAAATCCCCAACTTATCACCATGTTATATTCCACAACATGTAATTACCATAACAGTACAGGGTAACGTTCTACCTTGCTTTGAAGATTACTTTCAAACTCAAACGATGGGCAATATTAACAATTTATCAATTCAAGATATTTGGAACACAAAGAAATATAGTACTTTTAGATCATCTCTAACAACATGTCTGCGGCATAAGTATGAAATTTGTAAAAACTGCAACCGAATTTCAATTGATGACTATGAAAGCTTTTTATTTTAAATTGTTATAAAAAAATTATTTTCTTTAAGTAATGTTTTTTTTCTTCAGCATCTAAAGAATCAACCAGTGGACTTAAAACTCTCATGACATATTTGATTTCACTTTTATCTAACATGTTAAAAAAATAATCAAGTATTTTATGTCTTTCATTATTGCTCAACGAAAGCAACGAAAATGCTTCTGGTTCATAAAGAAATGTTATAAACGGATGAACTCTTCGGTCTATTGCAAACCTAATAAAGTGGATCGTCTCCTCCCAATTACTTTTCTGCATTAAAAAATTTAAATGAATATTCTTTTTTTTATTTTTACTTTCGCAATATTTAACTAAATTGTTTATTGTCTTTATGGTCTGGTTAAAATCACCATTTTTTCTTATTTTTTTATATGTAGTCTCATTTGTAGCATCAATACTTACAATAATATTCTTAATCTTAATCATATCTAATTTTTCTTTTATTTGTTCATTTAAATCCCAATTACCATTAGTCGTAAAAGTCCATAAGCAATCAGAATTCAGTACTGACAACCGATCTATCAATTTATATGTAATATCTTGAATAAAAGGTTCTCCCGAAAAAAGATCAATTTCTTTAATATACGGAAAAATATTTTTTTCTAAATTACTCCAACGCTCCTTGTTTTCATAAAAAACACGAGGAAGCTTATAAATGTTGCACATTATACATTGCAAATTACATTCACCACTAAAGTTCGCTCCAATTTTTAATACTGTTTTTTTTTGAAACACCGAAAAATCAATATCATCTAAAAGTTCATTATTATCAGGACAAAGATTACATTTCTTGTGTTTGATTTCATCTTTGCATATATTTACTTTCCCAGTTAAAAACTCACTTCTCCATTTTTTTAAAAACTCACTATTCCAGATCTCTTCAATAGAGCTTTTATTTAAGTCTCCAACAATAAAATCTGAACCCTTCTGCCTACAGACCCCAACTTTACCATCCGGCTCCAGTATTAAAGTCGTAAAAGGAACCAAACAAAAGTTTTGAGACAAATTTAGTTTTTTAAATTGTTCAAGAATATCCAATGATGATTTTTCTTTCATAAATTAGTCTTTGTGCGCTACAGTATGTGTATGACCCTTAACCTAATTAATATCATACTTGTCAATAAAGTGTAATAAATAGAGAATCTTTTGCATGGAAATAAATGAATCAACTTTTTGCTATGTTCCTTTTACGACTTTAATTTTAAATGCTAATGGCACAGTAAGTACTTGTCGTGAGCTAGGAACTGATCACACAATCGGTAATTTAAATACAAACACCATCGAAGAAATTTGGAATGGACCCCAAATAAAATCTCTAAGAAATGAATTTCTAACTGGAAAGATTCAAACTTGCAAACAACATCAAAAAAACAAACAGTGCAATAAACTTATAGATAATATTAATATGAAAAGCGACGCACTAATCAACTCGACTGTGCCACTAAATCAACTATACAGACTTACGCCAGACTTAAACGGTCATTGCAATTTAAAGTGCCCCATGTGTCATATAAATACTTTTCCAAATGGTCAGTATGATAAACTTAATCTCTGGCCAACTTTAGAAGAAAACATTTTTCCGTATATTAAAGAAATAGATCTACTTTCTGGAGAACCTTTTATACAAGATGATACCTTCAAACTTATAGATAAAATTGCCATGATCAATCCAGGTTGTAAATGGCGATTTACAACCAATGCTCATTGGCAGCTAAATGACTTTATTAAAAGTAAGCTTGATAAAATCAACGTATTTTATATTTCAATAAGTGTAGACTCGATACAACAAATCGTTTATAAAAAAATTAGAACAGGTAACCTTGATATAGTTTTAAATAATATTAAAGCAATTATTAATTATAATAATTCAAGGCCTGTTAATCAACAATTCATGATAATTTCAAACTTTACAATACAAAGAGAAAACTGGCATGAACTAAAAGAACTTTTTAACTTTTCTGAAAAACATTCACTCACATCTTTTGCTCAAATACTATATGAACCAACCCCCCTATCTATACTAACTCTTCCCGAAAAAGACAAAGAACAGATATTAAAAGAATATATAAAAACTTTAGATGATAAACAAATTATCAAAGCACACAGGATATTAAGGGCAATAATAAATAGTTTATCTATTGAAAAACAAAAAAAATATAGCTCCTTTTATAAGGTGGTCACAAAATCTTTTTTTTCCAAGATCTGATCGGTTTCATTTAAAATCGTTACACAGTTATCAAAATCGGCAGAACGTTCAACGTTATTTTTAAACACAATAATTCCAGCTTTAAGATTAATTGTTTTCCTAAAAAAATAAATTATTTTATAAAAATGCATTGGAACAAACGAAAAAATCAAGTTCTCTGAGTGCAAAATGTCATTCAACATGTACTTGCCTAAAATATCTTCAATTTCAACTATTAATACATTTGAATTTGTTATTTTAATAACATTTTCACAAGTTTCCCACACTCCACTATCAAAACAAAATTGCCTTTGATAAATATTATCAACAACCAATATTGTTTTCATCTGGTCTCGTGCATCAGAAAAAATTTTATTATACAAATGAAAGAAATTTTTACCTTCATTCGTTTCTGCAAAATG
>DAOVTR010000021.1 GCA_030633015.1 Bdellovibrionales bacterium | reverse complement strand
TGCAAAAAGGGCTCACTCAAATCTCCACCTAAAGAGAGATATGCTTTTTGTAACTTCTTTTGGGTATCAACAATCATACTATTTGACTCTGAAGAGATTAATCCGGCAATAGGAAGCTCTAAATGTGCTTTAATCTTTCCCCCTTCCACGACACAAAATCCCCCTCCTGATTTAATCAATGTATTTACTGCCAAAGCGATTTCTGCATCTGTTCTTCCTGCTGCTATAATATTATGTGAGTCATGAGCAACAGAAGAAGCAATAGCTCCTTTTTCAATTTTAAAACCTTTAACCAATCCAACGATAGGTTTTTGGCCCTGTCCATAGCGCTCTACCACTGTAAGCTTAACTATATCTCCATCAAGGAATTTACATCCAGAATATTCTGCAACTAATTTATTGGTTATGATCTCCTCTGGAATAATTTCAATAACGTTGTAATGACCTTTCTTAAACTCATATGAAAAATCATCAGAAACAACTGGAGAACGATTCATGGTATTTTGCATTGGTGGTTCTGATTTTTTTAAACCATCCTTCGAAATCTCTTCTAAATCAAGCTCACCAACAAATTTCCCCTGAATCATTACTTCTTGAATATCAACTTCTTTTAAATCATTAATTAGCAATATATCTGCCTGGTAGCCAGGAGCTATCAAACCCAGACGATCTAAACGATAATGCTTGGCCGCCGACAGAGAAGCAACACGATAAGCAATTGGGGTTGAAATATTATGCTCATTAATTAATCTCTTAACCATATAATTTATATGCCCCTCTCTATCTATTTCAAGAGGATTACGATCATCACTACATAAAAAGCAGTGGCCGCTATTAAATTCATTTAAAATAGGTGCAAGGGAATCTAAATTTTTTGCAACTGTTCCTTCTCTAATTATTACGTCCATTCCTTTTTGAATTTTTTCCTTTGCTTCCTCGGCAGAAACAGTTTCATGGCATGAATCAATACCTGAAGCTAAATATGCATTAAGTTCCATTCCTCTAAGAAGTGGACTGTGGCCATCTAATTTCATATCTTCAAAGGCTTCAATTTTATCAAGTGCTGATTTATCTCCAGTAATTACCCCTGGAAAATTCATCATTTCTGCCATACCAAGAACATGAGGATGATTTTTAAACTTTGTCATCTGATCAATAGTAAATTCTCCACCATTATCTTCAAGGCCTTCAACTGCTGGAACACATGAACTAACCTGTACAAAAAGATTTTGTATCATCAAAGGCGCTGATCTTAAAAACCACGAAAAACCATCCTCACCTAGAACGTTCGTAATTTCATGAGGATCGCATATGGCAGTAGTTGTTCCTAAAGGAAGAGTTGTTTTTTGAAATTCAAAAGGAGTCATCATTGAAGACTCTATATGAAGATGCCCATCAATAAATCCAGGTGTAGCAAACATTCCTTTTGCATCAAATGTTTTTTTTGCTTTCCACTGTTCGTACTCTTTTCCTATTCCGGCAATTGTTTTCCCTGAAATAACGATCGCTGAATCCAAAATTTCACCACAAACCAGATCTAAAATTTTTACATTTTTTATTAGTAGATCTGCCTCCTGATCTCCTCTTGCCACTGCCAATACCTGCTGCAACTGCTCACGGCCAATGCCTTGAGTATATTTTGCTTTTGACTTAAAACTGTCCATCTATACCTCGCTAATTAGAATACAATTTTATTCTTTTATTTCTTTATTACAAGAAGTAGTAAAAAAAAACTTAAAAAACTGGATGGGATCTTGCACAAAAGCATTTTTAATTATAAAAGAAAATATAAAAACCTAGGATTTTTATGTGGAATTGGATAGATAAAGTCGTTGAGCTAAAGCAAACAAGCAGGCCATTTGCGATTGCAACTGTTATCAAATCTAATGGCTCAACTCCAAGAGATGCAGGTGCTAAAATGATCGTCACACCATCAAGAAAATTTTGGGGTACCATTGGTGGAGGCAGCATCGAAAATGAAATTATTGATGCCAGCATCAATCAGATTATCAAAGAGGAAAATTCTACAGTTAAGATCTCTTTAAATGATAACTCAAAACAAATATGTGGTGGAGATACTGAAATATTTATTGAAGTTATTAACACTGGACCAAATCTCTTCATTTTCGGAGCTGGACATGTTGCTCAGGCAATTTGCAACGTATTAGATGATACCCCCTTTAATATCCACCTAATTGATGAAAGACAGGAATGGATAAACCATCCCAATCTTAAAGCTAATATAATTAAACATAACACTAACTGGAATAGTTTTTTAGATAAATTTGACGATAACCCTAAAACCTCATTCATTGCTGTAATGACTCATAACCACTCTAACGACAAGCCTATTGTTAAAAAGCTTATGGCCATGCCCGTAAAATTCAAAGGAATGATTGGAAGCAAAAACAAATGGGAAACTTTTAAAAAAGAGTTTCGCCAAGAAGGGTTCACTGCAGAGCAAATTAACCAAATAACCTGTCCCATCGGTCTACATAATGCCGGAAAATCACCAAGAGAAATTGCCATCTCGTTTGCAGCACAACTTCTTGCAATTTATTATAACAAAACAGATTTATGACCAACAAAGAAACTCATTTAATAATTCTTGCCGCAGGAAAATCTTCAAGAATGAAAACCAACAAGTCCTTAATGAAAATCCAAGATATTGAGCTAATTAACCAGCAGATTAATGCTTTTCAAAAACAGATAAGCTCTCCCATAACTATTATTTCAGGAGAAAATCATAATCGACTAAAGAAACTTCTTGCACCCAAAATAACAAAAATAGCTATCGTTTCAAATCAACAACTTGAACTGGGCCCAATCCACTCCATCAGACTTGGAATAGATTATATTTTAAGCACTTATCCACCTGAAAAAATCCGTGGATGCTTTATTTTGCCTGTTGATACTCCCATTTTTAAAACCGATATTTACAATACCATTTCAAATAATATTAAAAATAGCTCTATGGTTTTAAAACCAAGTTATAATAAAAAATCAGGTCACCCTATTTATCTTTCCTATAAAATTATGAAAACGTTATTAAAAGATAGTTCCATAAATCGACTTGATCATTTTATTAAAAATCTACCAAAAGATAATATTGACTTTGTAGAAGTCAACTCAAGTGAAGTTTTACTAAATCTAAATACACCTAAAGATGTCAACTTTTTCATTAAAAATCATCTTTAAAAGTTAAAAAATAGACAAACCAATATCTATTTTTGTAATATGACCTTTATTGGCGGGCAGTAGCGCAGTCTGGTAGCGCACTATTCTGGGGGGATAGGGGTCGCTGGTTCAAGTCCAGTCTGCCCGACCATTTAAATCACTATCCGATTTTTTTCTTCTAGACAAATACATTGGTATAAATAGTTAAGTTTATTTTTTATATCAACTATTTTTCATAACAATCTGAAATTCTGTATGAGGTGAATCTTTATTGTAAATAATATTTCCACCATTTTGCTCAATTATGTTCTTAACAATTCCAAGTCCAAGACCTGCCCCTTCTCCCACGCTCTTTGTTGTAAAAAAAGGATCAAAAATATATGCTGCAATCTTAGGGTCAATTCCATGTCCACTATCTTTTATTGAAATAAACAAACGATCCTCCATCGATTTAAAATTAATTTCAATCCATTTATCGTTTAAATCTGAAATTGAATCTATAGAATTAAGCAGTAAACTATATAAAATCTTTTCAATAACAGATGCATTAACCATCAAGTTTTTATTTTCATAATTAACAGCTACAACTATATTTTTATGCTTAATTTTAGAGCTAAGCCTTTCTAAAACAACAGAAACAGCAACATCTATATTTAAAATGATTTTGTTAGTTATTTTTGTATTGGATAACTCTGCCAACAATCCTACTCTGTTAGAAATATCATCAATGCTATTTTTACATCGTTTTATATCTTTTATAAATTTTTCCTTTTGATCTACGTCTAATAACTGACCTGTAATATTTTTTTCAAGACGTGAAACCACTAATTTGATAACTGCCAAAGGATTATTAATTTCATGGGCAACTCCTCCTGACATCAATCCCAAACTATTAAACTTCGATCGTTCCGCATTATGGACATTATTAATATATTGATTAATCATTACCCTATAAAAAGATCCAATTAGACCAATGGCCAATATTAATATTGTATATACAATCGTATTTACAACAGGATCAGCGAAATAATCAATTGAAAATAAATTCAACTTAGGCAAAAGATAAACTGCCCAAATTCCAGCAACGCATAAAATAGTGATAAAATAAACATATGAGATTCCTAATACCAATGAGATTATAAGAGGTAAAAGTAGAAACCAGGCAACCGCTGCACTTGTTATTCCTCCTGAAGAGATGGCCCTTACTGTAATTACGACTATTCCCAGAGATGCAATGAATAAAGCATAAGATGAATATTTATTAGTATATTTAATAAAAAATGGACCAACCATTGCAATAATACTTATTGAAAATAGTAAATATAGGGTATGAGTTGGAATACCTTCTATGCTAAAGCGCGCCATGGCCATTACAAAAGCTAGCAAACCACTAATAATCGTAAAAGAAATAATAAGTTTAACCCTACTCAGTTCATACAATGAAGAAAACTTTAATTCTTTAGGAATAAAATAATCTACAAATTTATTATAAATCTTAATCATGAAAATACTCCATTATTAACTAATCAAAAAATAAACAATAAAACTACGCCTCCAACAATTAATCCAACGGCCAAATTAATCAACTTAACAAGGAAGAATAGTTTATAAGAGTGGGAAAGGACTGGAATCATTCCATGGCCATCTTGAACTATTGAACTTACTAACAAAGTTGAAAAGGGAATAACTCCTTTGGAAAACAAAGTCACATATATCAGATGTGGCCCCGAAGATGGAATAAGCCCCACAAGCCCTGCACTAACCAATACCTGCATTACATTGTTTTTTATAAGTTCTTCAATTTGTAAATTATGAGTTATAAACTCCACTGCAAGTAGAGCTATAAAAGTCCATAGTACAATTTTAGGAAGGTGTCTTTTAGTTACGTGACCCCAAAGATGCTCTTCTAGAAAATGTTCCGGCACAGTTGCCACTATAAACATTCCCAAAAATGAAATAAACACAAAAATTATTTTTTTCCAATTCCAAATGGCCGGTCCAACTTCACCAATAATTAAGGTTATTACAAAAAGAAGTAAGCCAAAAAAAATCACCCCTCTTCCAATAGAGAGATTTTTCCAGTAATCAAAAATCTTTTTAGTAGGAAAACATTCACATGCATGCTCAGGATGAACCTCCAAACCATGATCTCTTGAAAAGTTCATATCTTTTGAAAATATTTTATCTGTTAGAAACCCTACGACGATTGCAAGACAGAAAAGAATCAGTGAAAGTCCTATCGCCTCTTTCGGAATCATGGCAAACATTACAAAAGCCTCATCTCCACTTGTTGCAATCATTGCAGCAACCAATGCACCAAGCGAGATATTTCGATGTGCAAAAAGGGTATAAGCAACAAATGCTCCCAGACAGCCTGGGGTTACCCCCAAGAAAGCAGCTAAAAGATATTGAAAATATCTCCTTTTCAAAAGGGAAGATTGCCACTTCCCAGAGGTTATTACATTTATATATTCAACTAAAAGCATCATTGCAAAGACAAAACTACTAATCATTAATGTATGTTCTGAAACATGCAGAAGGTATTCAAAGGAAATCATTTTCATTATTGTTCCCCTTTATCAATATTATCCATAAATAACTTTAAAAGTTCATCAGGAGTAGATGCATCTTTTTTTTTATAAAGCTTAACTTTTACCCCCTCTCTTAAAAGTGCGTCTCTCATATTAGGTCCCAGCGCCAAAGCAAGCAAGTAATCACATTTTTTTAATGCTCTAACAAATTTTCGATGATGCTCTATTTCCGTTTCTGTGTGTTGCTCATGATGACCAACCCCCTCTAGTTCTTCAATACTGTGCCCATTTTCAATTTTTTCAATATACTCAATTTCACTTTTTTGTAGATCGAGCTTATAGATTCCAAAAAAAGGAGCTCTTCCTGTTCTAACTACAATTTTTGATCCATCTTCATTTATTGGAAGTGCGATTAACATCAAATCTCCTGATAAAAATATGATTAATTATACATAAATTATACACAAATATTCAAAAAATAATTATTTGACCGATATACTAAATAAGTTAAAAAATAAGAAGGCTAACGATGACTAAACTTGACAAATATAGTTTTCAAATTGATGCATATTCAAGAAATATAGGAATCCTAACTAAAAGCGAACAGTATTTACTATCAAATAAAAAGGTTGCAATTCCCGGAATGGGAGGAGTTGGAGGTCACCATCTAATAAATATGATTAGGATTGGGGTAGGAAAATTTAATATTGCAGATTTCGATGTATTTGAAGCAGCAAATACAAATCGTCAATATGGCGCGAAGAAAAGCAACTATGGCAAACACAAAGCTGAAGTTATGAAAAATGAAGCTCTAGATATAAATCCACACTGTGAAATTAATATTTTCAAAAATGGCATCAACGAACAAAACATTGATGACTTTTTAGATAATGTCGATTTAGTAGTTGATGGACTTGATTTTTTTAATTTTAAAATAAGACGCCTACTATTTAATAAAGCATACGAAAAAGGTATTTACGTTATCACCGCAGGACCGATAGGCCTTAGTTCGGCCATGTTAGTATTTTCACCAACAAACAAAATGACTTTTGATAAATATTTTGATGTAAATGATCAATCACATGAACCAGAAGTATATCTTAATTTCTTACTAGGCCTAACACCAAAAGCAACCCACCGAAGCTATGGAGATAATCGATATATAAAGCTACAAGAAAAAATAGGGCCTTCCATCACTATTGGTTGCACCCTTGCAACCTCTACGGCATGCACAGAATCAATAAGAATTTTACTTAGCAGACCACAAATTAGACCTGTGCCTTATTTTATACAATATGATCTTTACACCAGAAAATTTAAAAATGGAGTACTGCGCTGGGGACTAAAAGGCCCCATAATGAAAATCATGAAACAGATTGGAAAAGTCCAATTAACCAATATTGAAAACTATCTTCAATCTCCTGAACTTGCAATTCCATGGGACGAGAACAATACAAATACTATTTCTAACACTAGCCTAAAATATATTGTTAGTGCCGGAATTCTCGCACCTTCTGGAGATAATTGTCAGCCCTGGCAATTTAAAATTGAAGACAACTCAATATCCATTTTTCTTGATAGTTCAGCTGATCAATCAGATTATAATTTTAATCAACTAGCCTCATCTCTTTCATGTGGCGCTGTTATTTATAATATGAAAATTGCAGCATCAGCTTTGCATCTTAAAACAGACATTCAATATTTAAATAAAGATGAAAAAATAATAAATATTAGTCATAAAATTGCACGATTAAATTTTGCTTACGATAAAAGTATTCAAACCAATGTCCATCTAACAGTCATAAATGATCGTCATACAAACAGAACCAAGTTTAAAAAAATGGATATTGACAATAACATTATAGAAACTATTAACTCGACTGAACAAAATGGAATTGACGTTAAATTTATTAAATCAAAAAATGAAATCAGGAAAATTTCTAATATTGCATATTCACTAGAACGCCTCCGATGCAAAAGGAAAAATATGCATATGCACTTAATTAATCATACAATGTTTGATATTAAATCAGCAAAAGATAAAAAATATGGATTTCATACTAAAAATCTTAATTTAAACTGGCTTGAATCTAAAATATTAAAAATATTATCTTCGTGGACAATTGCAAAAATATTATTTAGCATATTCAGAATCGATCTAATTTTTGCAAATGTAGCAAAGAAAAATGTACTAAATTCTTCTGGATTAATTTTGATAAAAGGAGAAGATTCAACCCCTAAGTCTTATATAAAAGCAGGAGAAACAATGGAAAAAATATGGCTTGAATCTACTCTTCAAGGGCTTGATATTCAACCCATTGGTATGGCAAGTATTTTCTTATCTATATACAAATTAAAACCATCGCTTTTAAATCCCAAAGAGCTTAAAATACTAAAGAAAAACACTATATTATTATCTTCCATATTAAATTTAAAACAAAATGAAATTCCATATATTCTTCTTAAAATTGGGAAAGGCAGTATTCCCAAACAGGGAACCCTAAGAAAAGATTTAGATAAATTTACCGCATAGCTCTTAAACTAAATTTTATTTATCATTGTAGCATATGCACAAACTAACAATTGCAATAATTTACGTTGGAATATTCTATTGCCAAAATACTTTTGGCGAATCAAATACCCTTTATCAAACTTTTAACAAATCAAAACTAACAAATAAGATAAAGCTTTATAAAAAAAATGGAAAAAAAATATATATAAAAACAAAAAAAATAAAAAAATATTTTTTGAAATTTAAATCAACTAAATTAAAACTTGCACGAGTTGTATCCCAAAGATACAACTTAAAACTAATTATAAAAAAAAACAATCAATTCATTTTAGGCCCCTGTCTAAAGCAATCGAACTGCCAAAAAGCAATCTTATTTTTAAAAACTAAAAAAATTAAAACCAACAAATTCCTAAAACAAGTAACAAAATATTATCTACAAGAAAAAAACAATCAAACAATTAGTTTTGGAAAAAAAATTGCACCATCAATAACAGCTAAACGCATTAGAAAAACAAATAAACAATTTTCTTTTTCTAAAAAAGAACTTCAGATAAGCCAATCTAAATTTACTGATTCAACACTGGCCAAATATCAAACTAGTTCACAAGCAAAACTATGGACTCAAACAACATTGGGTAATAATTATGCGTTAAACGTAGGAATTAATTATTATAATCAAATACAAACCGGTTCTACAAATGATCTTGTTAATAATTTTGATTATTTAAATACATTTTTAAAATACTCATCAAACAAACTCACTGTCACCGCGGGATTTCAAAATATAACGTGGGGAAAACTCGATGAAATATCACCAAATGATAAAATATCCAGAGAAAATTTAAGTTCATATTTTACCTATGATAAAAAGGATAGACTGCTAGGCAATCTGCTTTTAAAAGTTGATAGCTATTGGAGAGGTAACAAATTACAGATTATATATGGCCCGAATCAAAAAGAACATCTATTGCCAAACAGTCAAAGCATATGGTCCCCCATAAATCAAAGCAGTGGAAACCTTCAAGGTGTTCCTTCCAGCGATATTATTAAGGAAATTTTAACTTACGGAAAGGTTATCACAACAAAAGAAATTGGTGATCTCTGGGGGATTCGATTTGATTACACTCATTCTAAAATAGATATTGGTATAAATTATGCTACACTTATAAGCCTCTCTCCTAGCTTATATATTAACCAAAACTTTGTTAATGCTATAAGCACTGGCACTCCCATAAGTACGGCTATTTTAACTTATAGCGACCAGCTCATTAAAAAAGCATATGAAAGAATTAGTTTTGTGGGAATTGATAGCTCATTTAGTTTTGGAAGCTCCGTATTCAAACAAGAATTTGCACTTACACTCGACAAGACCATTATCCTTGATAATCTTGTAATATCAAAAGAAAACTTATTAGACTATGGCATCTCATGGGAATATCAATTTAATAAAATACCAATTAATTTTTATCTACAAATAAACGGAAACTACTGGATGACAAAAGAAAATATACCAGGTCTAACATCTCAAGCAACTGTAAGTGCTCAACTTGAATATCTGATATCGAACGAAGAGATTAAAATTAATTTAAGATCCATCTTTTCAATCAGTACTCAGGATTCATTAAATAAATTACAACTTTCGTATTTGGGATTTGAAAATTTAGAACTATACACTAACTTTTTATATTTTGCCGGAAAAGAAGGTACTAATCTAGGCTTTTATAAAGACAATAAACTTTTATCTCTAGGACTAGTTGGGAGCTTTTAATGATTTTTAATAAATACCTTATAATTCTAATTGCAATGTTTATAATTGTAACACTACCACTATATCGGTTAAAAATTGACAATACTCCTGCAACGTATATAAATCCGCAATCCAAAATTAAATTATTAAATGATGAAGTTAGAGAAAAATTCAATCAAGATGATATACTACTTTACTATTTTGAAAATAAAAATGGACTTACTAACAAATTTCTTACTCAAATATCTAATCTAATCACCCAAATAGAAAAAGAAAATAATGTAAAAAAAGTACATAGTGTTTTTACAACTGAAATGACAATTGCCACTGAAGATGGATTTGATTCAGTAAATATTTTAGAACCTACTCAAATTAAGAACTACTCGCAAAACCAAATTAAATCTCGCCTACAAAAAAGTAATTTTGCTAAAAATATACTTTTTTCAAAAGACTTTAAGGGATTAACTGTTTTAGTTGAACCCACAACAAATAAATTGGATAGTTTACAACGAATTAATTTATATAAAAATATATCCAAATATATTAAATATTTCAATCTCGTTGCTAACCAAAAAGCATTCACTGGTCAAATGGCCATTGATATTTCTGAATTTAAATCAATGATAACTGATAGCATGACTATCATTCCTATTACTTTTATTGTTGGCATTTTCATTATAGGAATGCAATTTCCATCCATGGCTGTACTATTCGCTACCGTTGTTACTCTAGGGGTCTGTTCAGGTT